>JAYVVB010000179.1:0-3010 GCA_043787455.1 Rhizobacter sp. | reverse complement strand
GACGTACTCGCCGATCGCTACGCGCATCTCGCCGAAGGCCGCATGGCTCGCGTCGTGCAGCGTGTTGTCGAGATCGAACAGCCAGACCGGGGTCGTCTTCACCGCGATCGGATCATCGTTCCGTAGGCCTGCTCGGTCAGGATTTCTAGGAGCATCGCGTGCGGCACTCGGCCGTCGATGATGTGGACGGTGTTGACGCCGTTCTTTGCCGCGTCGAGCGCCGACTGGATCTTCGGCAGCATGCCGCCCGAGATCGTGCCGTCGGCGAACAGGTCGTCGATCTCGCGCGCCGACAGGTTGGTGAGCAGATTGCCTGCCTTGTCGAGCACGCCGGGGATGTTGGTGAGCATCATCAGCTTCTCGGCTTTCAGGACCTCGGCGAGCTTGCCGGCGACGACGTCGGCGTTGATGTTGTAGTTCTCGTTGTCGGCGCCGAAGCCGAGCGGCGAGATCACCGGGATGAACTGGTCTTCCTGGAGCGCGATCACGACGCTCGGGTCGATCGACTCGATCTCGCCGACCGAGCCGACGTCGTGCACCTTGGTCGGATCCTTGAGGTCGATCATGCGCAGCTTCTTGGCGCGGATCAGGCCGCCGTCGCGGCCCGTCAAGCCGACGGCCTTGCCACCGGCGACGTTGATCAGGCCGACGATGTCCTGCTGCACCTGGCCGGCGAGCACCCACTCGACGACCTCCATCGTCTCGTCGTCGGTGACGCGCATGCCCTGGATGAACTCGCCCTTCTTGCCGATCTTGGCGAGCGCTTCCTCGATCTGCGGCCCGCCGCCGTGGACGACGACCGGGTTCATGCCGACGAGCTTCAGAAGTACGACATCCTCGGCGAAGTCCTGCTGCAGACCCGGATCGGTCATGGCATTGCCACCGTACTTGATGACGATCGTCTTGCCGTGGAACTTCCGAATGTAGGGCAGCGCCTCGGCGAGGATCTCGGCCTTGTCGCGCGGCGAGATGTGGCTCAGGTCGGGAGCGTTGGAGACGGCAGCGGGAGGCTGGTCGGTCATGGTGGCGGCGGGTTCGGGGAACGTGCAAATGCGGCCAGAATCCTAACCCTCGATCGAAGGTCCGCACGATGAATCGCACCGCTTTCCGTTCCGCCGCGCACGTCGCGACGTCGCTCGCGCTTGCCGCCGCGTGCGGCCTCGCCGCGGCCCAGCCCGTCGCCGGCGCCGACTGGCCGAAGGGCCCGGTCCACATCGTCGTGCCCTACGGCCCCGGCTCGACGCCCGACATCATCGCCCGCATCGTCGCCGACAAGCTCACCAAGCGCACCGGCCAGCCGATGATTGTCGACAACAAGGCCGGCGCGAGCGGCAACCTCGGCACCGACGCCGTCGCCAAGGCGCCACCCGACGGCTCGATCATCGGCGTGAGCATCGCCGGCCCGCTCGGCGTCAACGCCCTGCTGTTCAAGAAGATGCCGTACGACGCGGCGAAGGACCTCGAGCTCGTCAGCATCGCCGCGACCCAGCCGAGCGTGCTCGTCGTGCCCGCGACCCTCGGCGTGAGCACGACCGACGAGCTGGTCGCGCTGATGAAGAAGAACCCGGGCAAGTACAACTACGCCTCGATGGGCGCGGGCAGCATCTCGCACCTGGCGATGGAGTCGCTGGCGTTGAAGAGCGGCACGAGCGTCGTCCACGTTCCTTACGCCGGCTCGGGCCCGGCGGTGACCGCGCTGCTCTCTGGCAATGCCGACATTGCCTGCCTGCCCGCAGCGGCCGTGATGCCGCAGATCAAGGCCGGCAAGATCAAGGCGCTCGCGGTTGCGACGGCGAAGCGCTCGGCCTCGCTGCCCGATCTGCCCGCGCTCGCCGAGAGCGGCCTGAAGGACATCCAGGCCGATGCCTGGATGGGTTTCGTCGTGCCAGCGAAGACGCCCGAAGGGATCGTGAAGAAGCTTCACGACGAGCTCGTCGCGATCCTGGCCGACCCCGAAGTGCGCGACAAGCTGCGTCTGCAGTACATGGACGTCGTCGCCGACACGCCGGCCGAGGCGCGCGCCTGGCTCGCCGCCGACATCGAGCGCTGGCGACCGGTCATCCAGAAGAACAACATCACGCTGGATTGAGACGGTGAGCGCGTCGATCGCCGAGCCCGCGCGCTCGACGCCGGTCTTCGGCGAGTACGACGTCGTCGTCCTCGGCGGCGGGCCGGCGGGCATCGCGGCGGCAACGTCGGCGGCGCGTCACGGCGCGAAAACGCTGCTCGTCGAGCGCTACGGCTTTCTCGGCGGCATGGGCACGGCGGCGGGCGTCACCAACTTCTGCGGCCTGCATGCCAACGTCCACGGCACGATCCGGCGCGTCGTGCGCGGCGTCGCCGACGAGCTGCTCGACCGCATGCGCACGCTCGACGGCCTGAACGAGCCGCACCTCGTCTTCGGCAAGATCAAGGCGCAGGCCTACGACACGTCGGCGTTCAAGTGCGCGGCCGACGCGATGCTGCTCGCGGCCGGCGCAGAGCTCCTGTTTCATGCCGTAGCCGTTGCCGTGACGAAGACGGACGACGGCCGCATCGAGTCCCTTCTGATAGAGACCCGGTCGGGTCGCTTCGCGCTGCGTGCCGCGACGTTCATCGACTGCTCCGGCGACGGCGACCTCGCCCACTTCGCCGGCGTCGCGATGCAGACCGGCGGCCCGCTCCTCTTCCCGACGCTGATGTTTCGCGTCGGCGCGGTCGATGCCGGGCGTGCCGGCGAAGCGTGGCGGACGATCCCGGCGCTGATGGACGAGGCCGAGGGTGCCGGCGACTTTCGCTTCCCGAGGAAGGGCGCGATCGTGCGGCCGCAAAAGCACGCGAGCGAATGGCGCGTCAACGTCACGCAGCTGAAGAACGCCGACGGCTCGGCCGTCGACGGCACCGATGCGCGCTCGCTCAGCGCCGGCGAGGTCGAGGGCCGGCGCCAGGCGCTCGACTACCTCGGCTTCCTGCGAGCCCGTGTGCCCGGCTTCGAGCATGCTTACGCGCTCGAGATCGCGCCGCAGCTCGG
>JAYVVB010000178.1:0-5580 GCA_043787455.1 Rhizobacter sp. | reverse complement strand
AGCGTGCCGGTCGGCGTGCTGGTGCCGTGCAGGGGGTCGAAGACGATCGAGCCGACGTTGGCGGCGACGCTTAGGCGATCGACCACGGGCAGGACGACGCTCCTGATCGCACTCGCGTCGGGCATGCATACGACTTCCGCCGAGACCGAGCAATCGCAGGCGCCGGCTGCGCCGGTGTGGACGATCCAGCAGCTGGCGTCGGCGCCGCTGCGAACGCTGAGACGAAGCGACCGGTTGCGCGCGAGCGCTTCGCTACGCGCGAATTGCAGGTCGGCGGCGAGACTGCTCGCGGCGCCTTGGAGGCGGCGCATCGCGATGAGCGCGCCCAGGTCGGGAACGGCGGTCGCGGCGACGATCGCGGTGATGGCGAGCACCGCCGCGAGCTCGATCAGCGTGATGCCCCGCTCGCGGCGTGTGCACCTTTCGGTCTCGTCGTGCTTCGTGTCCATGCGAAGCACTGTAGAAAACGAACCGCCCGGAAGCGATCCCTCGGCAGGGGTTTCGGCGGGGGTCGCGGAGAGGCCCCCGTCGGGGGCTTCAGATGTCGCGGGTCAGATGTCCCGGATCAACTGACGGAACTCGTCGACGTCCTCGAAGCTGCGATAGACCGAGGCGAAGCGGACGTAGGCGACCTTGTCGATCCGCTTCAGCTCGCGCATCACATGCTCGCCGAGCTTGGCCGAGAGCACTTCCTTCGCGCCGCTGTTGAGGAGCTTCTCCTGGATCCGCTCGATCGCGGCATCGATCTGCTCGACGCTCACCGGGCGCTTGCGTAAGGCGAGCGTCATCGACGCGCGGATCTTGGCGGGATCGAACTCGGCGCGCGTGCCGTCCTTCTTCACCACCGACGGCAGGGCGATCTCGGCGTGCTCGTAGGTCGTGAAGCGCTTGTCGCAACTCTGGCAGCGGCGGCGACGCCGGACGACATCGCCTTCGTCGGAGTCGCGCGTCTCGACGACCTGCGTGTCCTCATGGCTGCAGAACGGGCAGCGCATCGCCCTAGCGATAGACCGGGAAGTCGCGCGTCAGGGTCGCGACCTTGGCGCGAACCGCGGCGATGTTCGCCTCGTCGGCGGGACGGTCGAGCACGTCGGCGATGAGGTGCGCCGTCTGCCGCGTCTCGTTCTCGGCGAAGCCGCGCGTCGTCAGCGCCGGGGTGCCCAGCCGCACACCGCTCGTCACCATCGGCTTTTGCGGATCGTTCGGGATACCGTTCTTGTTGCAGGTCATGTGCGCCGACTGGAGCACCGTCTCCGCAACCTTGCCCGTCAGGCCCTTCGGCCGCAGGTCGACGAGCATGACGTGACTCTCGGTGCGGCCGCTGACGATGCGCAGGCCGCGCTCGGTGAGCGTCTCAGCGAGCACGACGGCGTTCTTCACGACCTGCTGTTGGTAGGTCTTGAACGAGGGATCGAGCGCTTCCTTGAAGGCCACGGCCTTGGCCGCGATCACGTGCATCAGCGGGCCGCCCTGGATGCCGGGGAAGATGGCGCTGTTGATCTTCTTGGCGACGTCCTCGTTGTTGGTGAGGACGATGCCGCCGCGCGGTCCGCGCAGGCTCTTGTGCGTGGTCGAGGTGACGACGTCGGCATGCGGCAAGGGATTCGGATAAAGGCCCGCGGCGATGAGTCCCGCGTAGTGCGCCATGTCGACCATGAACCAGGCGCCGACGTCCTTGGCGACCTTGGCGAAGCGGGCAAAGTCGATCTTCAGGCTGTACGCCGAGGCGCCGGCGATGATCAGCTTCGGCTTCGTTTCGTGGGCGAGGCGCTCCATCGCGTCGTAGTCGATTTCCTCGGCCGACGTCAGGCCGTAGCTCACGACCTTGAACCACTTGCCGCTCATGTTGAGCGCCATGCCGTGGGTGAGGTGTCCGCCCTCGGCCAGACTCATGCCCATGATCGTGTCACCGGGGTTGATCAGGCCGAAGAACACCGCCTGGTTCGCCTGCGAGCCGGAGTTGGCCTGGACGTTGGCGTACTGCGAGCCGAAGAGCTGCTTGACGCGATCGATCGCCAGCTGCTCGGCGATGTCGACGAACTCGCAGCCGCCGTAATAGCGCTTGCCGGGATAGCCCTCGGCGTACTTGTTGGTGAGCTGGCTGCCCTGGGCGGCCATCACGGCTGGAGAGGTGTAGTTCTCGGACGCGATGAGCTCGATATGCTCTTCCTGGCGCCGGTTCTCGCGCTCGATCACCGAAGCGATCTCGGGGTCGATGTGGGCGAGCGTGAAGACAGTGCGATCGAACATGGAGGCCGTCCTTCAAAGGCAAGCCGCGCGACACTCGAACCAGACGGCTCGCGGGGCAGCCCAGGCGAACGGCTCGATCGACGGGTGCAGCGCACGCGCCGGCCGTGCTTCCCGGTGGTGATCCACCTCGGGCTCCAAACCGGAGCCGCCTCGCCAGTCGCACGACGTTACCAGTGTAGCGGAGGCCCACTGGCGCGGGCGCGGGGCGTCAGTTGAGGAGCGCCATCTTGTCGACGGTGACCGCCGCCGCGGCCGCGGGCGTCTCCGCGGCGGGGGCGACGGAAGGCTCGACGGCTTGCGACGGCGCCGTCATGGCGGGTGCAGCGGCGCGCGGCGTCGGATTGACGGCCGACGCCGTCCGCACCTTGGCGCCGCTGGCAACGAGGCGAAGGATGCTCTGCTCGCTGAGCACCTTCTTGGCGTAGCCGCCATCCTCGCCACTATTGCCGGCGCCGACGTAGGAGCGCAGACCCGCCTCGAGGCTGCCGCCCCGGGCGATGCATTCCTTCAGGACTTGGACGCCGACGCGCAGGTTGGTCACCGGATCGAAGGCGGCCAGGCTGCCGCCGAAGGCCTCGTACTTGTCGTCGTGGACCTTGGTCATCACCTGCATCAGGCCTTGGGCGCCGACCGGGCTCTGGGCGAAGGGGTTGAAGCTCGACTCCACCGCCATGACGGCGAGGATAAGCGTCGGATCGAGATTGACCAGCGCACCGACCGTCCACGCCTCCTGCACCAGTCGGCTGACCGGCTCGGGAGCGACGTGGTAGCGCCGCGCGAGCCACATGGCCACCGAGGCCTGAGCCCGGCTCAGGTCCTTCGGATCCGACGCCGTGGATCGGGCGATCGCGTCGGGCTCGCCCAGGTCAGGCTCGTCGTCCATCGCGGTCGTTGGCTGCACGCGCGCCTCATGACGGGCCTGCAGCCAGCTCAGGGTTTCCGCCTCCAGCGCGTGGCGAACATCGGGGCGGCTCGTCGCGAAGAGGGTGAGGCCCAGGATCAACAGCCCGAGGAGGGCCAGTGAGTTGTGGCCGATCTCGAGCAATCCATGCCCGGCGTCCCGCATGAACACGACGCCGGAGGACAGCGAGGCGCTGCGCCAGGAACGGCCGATGGAACACAAGCGCGCGAAATTCAACATCCATTTCTCCCAGCTGGCTGATGCCGCGTCGATGGGACGCGCGGCGATTGGCACGGCGATAATTTCTGGTCACATACCGAGTGAAGACAGCGACAGCGCCCAGAGTGGCGCCGCTGTCTCCCGTCTCTGCGCGAAGACGGCCGGTGGCGAAAACGGGGCGATTCTAGGAATCGCTTTAATTCCTGGTCAACCCTTGAACTCGCTTCTTTTATAACTATTGCGTATGAAATATCTGGATTTGAGGCAGTTTCTGGTCGCTTTGGAGGCAGATCGAGAGCTCGTGCGTATCGCCGAGCCAGTCTCCACGCGGCTCGACATGACAGCGGTCGGCGACTTCGTGCTGCGCCAGGGCGGGCCGGCACTTCTGTTCGAAACCCCCCTCGGTTACAACATTCCGGTCCTGACGAATCTGTTCGGAACCACTCGTCGGGTCGCTTTGGCGATGGGCGCGGACGACGTCAGCGGGCTGCGCGACATCGGCGTGATGCTCGCCAGCCTGAAGGAGCCCGAGCCGCCGAAAGGCGTTCGTGATGCCGGCCGCCTGTTACAAATGGCCCGGTCCTTATGGTCGATGCGGCCGGTCCAGGCGTCGCATCCGGTTTGCAGAGAAGTCGTCGTGGACGGCGCTGACGTCGACCTGGCTCGGCTGCCGGTGCAGACCTGCTGGCCCGACGATGCCGGCCCGCTGATCACCTGGGGACTGGTCATCACCCGCGGCCCGCAAGGCGGCCCATCAGCGCGCCAGCGGCAAAACCTCGGCATCTACCGGCAGCAGGTGATCGGACGCCGGCAGGTGATCATGCGCTGGCTGGCGCATCGCGGCGGCGCGCTCGACTTCCGCGAGTTCGCCGCCAGCCGTCCCGGCGAGCCCTTTCCGATCGCCGTCGCGCTCGGCGCCGATCCGGCGACCATGCTGGGCGCGGTCACGCCCGTGCCGGACTCGCTCTCCGAGTACCAGTTCGCGGGGTTGTTGAGAGGCAGCCGCACCGAGGTCAGCGACTGCCAGGTCGGCGATTCGGGGGTCAAGCTACAGGCGCCGGCCAGCGCCGAGTTCGTCTTCGAAGGCCAGATCCCCACGGCGCCGGCCGGGTTTGCCGGTGCCAGCGAGCATGGCGTGCCGACCAAGGAAATCGGCGGCTACCTGCACGCGCTCGAAGGGCCATTCGGCGACCACACCGGCTACTACAACGAGCAGGACTGGTTCCCGGTGTTCCAGATCTCGCGCATGACGCACCGGCGCGATCCGATCTATCACTCCACCTACACCGGAAAGCCGCCCGACGAACCCGCCGTCCTCGGCGTTGCGCTCAACGAAGTATTCGTACCGATCCTGCAGAAGCAGTTTCCCGAGATCGTCGACTTCTACCTGCCGCCCGAGGGCTGCAGCTACCGGATGGCGATCGTCAGTATCAAGAAGCGTTACCCGGGGCACGCCAAGCGGGTGATGTTCGGCATCTGGAGCTTCCTGCGCCAGTTCATGTATACCAAGTTCATCGTCGTGACCGACGACGACGTCGATGTGCGCGACTGGAAGGACGTGGTCTGGGCGATCACGACCCGGATGGATCCGGTGCGCGACACCGTGCTCGTCGACCGCACGCCGATCGACTACCTCGACTTCGCCTCACCCGTCTCCGGCCTGGGCGGCAAGATGGGGCTGGATGCGACGAACAAGGGGCCCGGCGAGACCGAGCGCGAATGGGGTCGGCCGATCCGCCACGATCCCGCCGTCACAGCGCGGGTCGCCAGCGTCATCGACAGGATCCTGGCAAAAGGCTCAGGTCGCGCGTGAGCGTTTGCGCACCGGCCTGCGGGCCGACGGGGCCGCAGTCGATTTCGCCGCCGGCGCTGCCGCGGAGGTTTTCGCGCTGCCCCCGGCCTGCAGTCCTTCAGACATTCCGATCAGCACACCGCTGACCATCGCCGCGTAGCCGTCGAGCATTGCCTGGGCCGCGCGCACGCCGGTCGAGCGCCCGTCGCGCAGCATCGCCTGCGCCTGCGCCAGGACGCCTTGGACCGTCTGGGTCGCCCGCGAGCCGGTCGCGCTGCCCTTCATCTTGAATACGTCGAGGGCGTTTTGCCACGGCCCCTGGAGCGGGCCGGCGGCCTCGCTCGCCTTGGTCACGGCGGCGAAGAACACGTCTTCCATCTTCTCTACGTTGGCCAGCGCCGCCTTGAGCGGCTTTTCG
>JAYVVB010000177.1:0-17075 GCA_043787455.1 Rhizobacter sp. | reverse complement strand
CGTAGCTTCACGAAAAGGCGCTACGGCGCTTTTTCCCGTTTGTGCCTGACTAAATTTTGATCACATGCTAGCGAGACTGGATTGGCGCCGGAGATTCGTGGCCGCCGGAATTCACTTGCTGATCTCCACGCTGATCGCCGGGCTCGCGGCGGCCCTAGTTTTCTGGCTCTGGTATCCCGGGTCGTTTCGTCGTCTGGCTGGGGGGCGCGACCTGTTCTTTCTGGTCACTTCGGTCGACATGGTCCTGGGGCCATGCCTCACGTTCGCCGTGTTCAACATCGCCAAGGGCATGCCGCATCTGCGACGCGATCTCGCGGTGATCGCCTTGATCCAGGGGGCCGCCCTAGTCTTTGGGCTGCACACCGTCTACATCGTGCGGCCGGTCGCCATGGTCTTCGAAGTCGACCGTTTCCGCCTCGTGACGGCCAGCGACGTGAGCGCCGAGGAGCTGGCGAAAGGACCGCCCGAGTACCGGAGCCTGCCGCGGACCGGTCCCTGGCTGCTGGGCACGCGCTCACCCAAGCGTGGCGACGAGCACAACGAAGCCCTGTTCACCGGCCTGCGCGGACTCGACATCGGCTACCGTCCGCTCTTCTGGCAGCCCTACGAAAAATCCGCACCGATGGCAGTCGAGCGCTCCAGGCCGCTAGCGCTTTTGCTCGAGCACTACCCGAACGGCGCCGACGAGCTGAGCCAGCGGCTGCGTGAAATGAACGCCGATGCGACGACGCACCGTTTCCTGCCCACCATCGCCCGCGGCGACTGGGTCGCGGTCATCGACAAGGAGGGCCGAGTCCTCGGGTATCTTCCGGTCGATGGCTTCTTCTGATCTCGCCCGCGCCAATTCCTCTGCCTTGCACGCGGCGCCGTTCGAAGGACGCCTGACGTGGGCGGTGCTCGCATCGCTCGCGATCGCCTTTCCGCCACTCATCGCCTTCAACGTCCCGCCCTCGGCGACGTTCCTCAACCAGGCCGCCGCCTTCGTCGGCTGGGGCGGGTTCCTGCTCGTGCTCGGCGCATCGATGCCGCGCGACGCCTGGCCGCGCTCGCCGGGTGTGATCGCGCTCCTCGGCGCCATGACGCTTCTCCTCGTCCTGTCGCTGGCCGCCTCGTTGTGGCGATCGGTGCCGTGGTCGATCTCGTTGTCGATCGCCGGCACGACCCTGAGCGCGATCCTGGCGATCGCCATGGGCGCGGCGGCGCAGCGCAGCGGCCTCGGCGAAAAGGCCTTCACGGCGTTCTGCATCGCGCTCGTCGTCGCGGGAGTGGCCTGCAGCGTGATCGGCCTGATCCAGGTGTTCGCACCCGGCTTTCCCGATGGTGAATGGATCGCGCCCTCGGCGATTCCCGGTCGAGCGACCGGCAACCTGCGCCAGCCGAATCACCTGAGCAGCATCCTGCTCTGGTCCGTCGTCGCCGCGGTCTGGCTCGGCGAGCGCCGCGTTCTTCCCCGCATCGCCGGCTTCGGGCTGGCGCTCCTCTTCACGTGGGGCGTGCTGCTCACTGCATCGCGCACCGGCGCGATCGGCATCGCGACGCTCGCCGTCTGGGGCGTGCTCGACCGGCGCCTGTCGCGCACCGCACGGCTCGTGCTGCTCGCCGCGCCGCTCGCCTATCTCGCGCTCTGGGGCGTGACGACCGGGCTGCTGCACCCAGGGCATCAAGCGGTCGGCGCCGATTCGCGCCTGAGCGGCCGCGCGTTGTTCGAATCGGGCGCGCGCCTGGGCATCTGGTCGAACGCCCTCGCCCTCGTGGCGATGCATCCGTGGCTCGGCGTCGGCGTCGGCGAATTCAATTTCGCCTGGACGCTGACTCCGTTCGCGGCACGGCCGAACGAGTTCTTCGACCATGCCCACAACCTGGTGCTGCAATTCGCCGTCGAGCTCGGCGTGCCGCTGGCGCTGCTGATCCTCGGCCTCTTCGCCTACGCGATGTGGCAGGGGCTTCGCAACGCGCTGACCGATGGGCGGGAGCACATGCCGACGTCGCGCCTCTTCGGACCTGTCGCTCCCGACGACGCCGACGCGAAGCGATGCGGCTCGATGCAGCGCGCGGCGTTCGTGATCGTGCTGATGGCGGCCATGCACAGCATGCTCGAGTACCCGCTCTGGTACGCCTACTTCCTGCTGCCGACGGCGTTCGCGTTCGGCCTGTGCCTCGAGCGGACCGCGGTGGACGTCGAGCGCGACCGCGTCGTCGAAATCAACGTCACCCGGCCGTTCGTGATGGCGGCGATGGCGCTGATGCTGGGCGGCACGCTCGCGCTCTACGACTACATGCGGGTCGTCGTCATCTTCGCGCCGCCGGCCGGCGCCGGGCCGCTCGAGCAGCGCATCGCCGACGGCCGCAAGAGCATCCTCTTCTCGCACCACGCCGACTACGCCGAGGCGACTACCGACGAGCGCGCCGACGACTCGATGAGCGTCTTCGCCGGCGCACCGCACTACCTGCTCGACTCGCGTCTGATGATTGCGTGGGCGACAGCGCTCGACGCACACGGCGAGACCGACAAGGCACGCTACGTCGCGGCGCGGCTGAAGGAATTCCACAACCCGACCGCCGACGAGTTCTTCGCGTCTTGCGATCGGGCGCAGGCGCCTTCCAAGGTCGCCGCCGCAGACGAGAAGGCGCTGCCGTTCCAGTGCCAGCCGCCGACCCGCGTCTATCGTTACGAGGATTTCCTCTAGCGCGGGTCGGCCGCGACCCAGTCGCCCGACTTGCCGCCGCGCTTCTCGAGCACGCGCACGTCGCCGATGACCATGCCGCGATCGGCCGCCTTGCACATGTCGTAGATCGTCAGCAGGCCGACCTGCACGGCGGTGAGCGCCTCCATCTCGACGCCGGTGCGACCGACGGTCTCGACCTGCGCCGTGCAGCGGATCTCGCCAGCCTCGCGCGCGATCTCGAACTCGACGGCGATGCGCGTGATCGCGATCGGATGGCACAGCGGCACGAGCTCCGAGGTGCGCTTTGCGCCCTGGATCGCGGCGATGCGGGCGATGCCGAGGACGTCGCCCTTCCTGGCGCTGCCCGACTCGATCAGCGCCAGCGTCTCGGCGCGCATGCGGATCGCGCCGCCTGCCCGCGCGACACGCCGGGTCTCGGCCTTCGCGGCGACGTCGACCATGTGCGCCTGACCGGCGGCATCGAAGTGCGTCAGCGGGATCGGCTCTGTTGACATATGACCCTCGAGGTCGGCACGGTCATGGAACGAAACAAAGCGGAAACGAATCGGATGCATCATAGCGAGCCGGGTCTTTCGCGCAGCCATTGACGCGCTCCGCGCCTCGCTGTTCCACTCGAACGCTCCCGAACGCCTCCGTGCCGATGGCCCCCGTTTTCCCTTCGACCCCAGCCGACGACCGGCCGCGATTTCGGCGCCGTGCCGTCGCGTGGCTCTGCGCGCTCGCGCTCGCAGGGCAGGGCCTGTCGCTGCCCGTGGCGGCGCAGAACGCGCTGCCGGCGCTCGGCGACACGGATTCGGCCGAATTCACCGTCGCCACCGAGCGCAAGCTGGGCGACGAGATCATGCGCGAGATCCGCGTCGACCCCGACTACGTCGACGACCCGTTGCTGTTGGAGTACCTCGAGTCGGTCTGGCAACCGCTCGTCGCCGCGTCGCGCTCGCTCGGCAACATCACCTCCGACATCGACCAGCGCTTCGCCTGGCAGCCGTTCCTCGTTCGCGACCCGAGCGTCAACGCCTTCGCGCTGCCGGGCGGATTCGTGGGCGTGCATCTCGGCCTGATCGCCATCACCACGAACCGCGACGAGCTCGCCTCGGTGCTCGCGCACGAGATGTCGCACGTCACGCAGCGTCACATCGCGCGCGGCATCAGCGGCGACTCGAAGCGCTCGCTCGTCAGCATCGCCGCGCTCATCCTCGGCTTGCTCGCCGCCTCGCGCAGCAACAGTCCCGACGCGATGAACGCCGTCATCGCCGGCACGCAGGCGGCGACGATCCAGGGGGGCCTCAACTTCTCGCGCGAGGTCGAGCGCGAGGCCGATCGCGTCGGCTTCAAGGTGATGACCCGGGCCGACTTCGCGCCCGGCGGCATGGCCGAGATGTTCGAGAAGATGGACCTGTCGTCCCGGCTCAACGACTTCGGCGGCTTCCCGTACCTGCGCACCCACCCGCTGACGCTCGAGCGCATCGGCGAGGCGCGGGCGCGCGCCGGGATCGCGCCCAAGACCTCGCGCGTCAGCGTGCTCGAGCACACCGTGGCGCAGGCGCGCTCGCGCGTCCTCATGGACCCGCGCGTCGACGCGCTCCATCGCTGGCAGGCACGCGACGCCGACAAGGAGGGCAACGCCGCCGACAAGCTGCGCGCGGCCTGCGAGAGCGCGCTCGCGTCGAGCATGCTGCGCGACTGGTCGCGCGCCGACGCCGCGTTCCAGACCGCGCTCGGCATCGTTCGCGGCAGCCCGAACAGCAGCGCACGCGCCGAGCGCGCCGTCGTCCTGATGCAGGCGCAGTCGCTCCTCGATCGCGGCGCGACCGGCCCCGCGGCCGAGGCGATGAAGGCCTACGCCGCCGACGGCTCGCGGCCGAGCCTGCTGCTCGAAGCGCAGATCGCGCTCGTCGCGACGCCGACGCTCAGTCCCGACAGCGCGGCCCTCAAGGCGCGCGCCTCGGAGCTGCAGATCTGGGTCGCTCTGCATGCCGACGACTCGCTCGCCTGGAGCGCCCTGGCGCAGACCTGGGCCCGGCTCGGCGCGCCGCTCCGGTCGCTGCGCGCCGAGGCCGAATCGCGCTACGCGCTCGGCGACCTCCAGGGCGCGGCCGACCGGTTGCGCGCCGGCCAGCGGCTGGCCCGTGGCGGCGGCGCCGTCGACTTCATCGATGTCTCGGTGATCGACTCGCGCCTGCGCGACATCGAGGTCCAGAGGAAGCAGATCGCCGCCGACCAGCGCGCCTCGCGCTGACGCGGGGCGGCCTCCGCTGCGCGACTTCTTCTCGTAAACGCCACCGCCGCTTCGCGTTCGCCTCACGCTCCACTCTTAGACTCGCGCCCACACCTCGGGAGGCGGGATGAAGAGAGTGATCAAAGCCGTGTGGACTGCGATGGCAGCCGCGATCGCGGCGCTCGCGGCCACGTCGGCCAACGGCGCGAGCATCGTCGCCGTCACGCCGCAGGGCGAGGTCGCGCAGGTGCGCCAGGTGGTCGTGAAGTTCTCGGAGAGCGTGGTCGCGTTCGGCGATCCACGCCTCGCCGATCCGGCGACGGTCTCGTGTCAGGGCAGCGTGCCGGCGGGCAGCGGACGCTGGGCCGACGACCGGGTCTGGCTCTACGACTTTCGCGAGCCGATCGGTCCCGGCGCACGCTGTGTCGTCGCCGTGCGACCGGAGTGGAGGCCGGCGCCGAAGGTCGCGGCCGGCGCCGCCAGCGCGACTTCGGCAGCCGCGCTCGCCGGCAGGACCCAGTTCAGTTTTTCGACCGGCGGCCCGGCCGTCGTCTCGATCCAGCCCGGCAGCGGCGAGATCGAGGAAGACCAGCACTTCATGATCCGCCTCAGCGGCGCCGCGGTCGAAGCGAGCGTCGTCGCCAATGCGTGGTGCGAGGTCGAAGGCATCGGCGAGCGACTGGCGCTTCGCATCGTCGGCGGTGACGTGCGCGAAGAGATCCTGAAGGCGCGCCATGTCGCCAAGGCGCAGGCCGAGCGAACCTTGATCGCGCGCTGCGAGCGGCCGCTGCCGAACGGCGCGGCGATGCGCCTCGTCTGGGGCAAGGGCATCGCCGCGGTCGCCGATCCGAAGGTGCTGACGACGATCGAGCAGCGTTTCCGCTACCTCGTCCGGGCCGCCTTCACAGCCGAGTTCACCTGCGAGCGCGAGCGCGCGAACGCGCCGTGCCTGCCGATCCGGCCGATGAGCGTGCGCTTCACGGCGCCCATCGCGCGCGAGGCCGCGGCGCGGATCCGCCTCAAGCCCGCCAGCGGCGAAGCGCTCGCGCCGGTGTTCGACAAGGACGACAAGGCGACGGAAGTGAGTGAGGTCGTGTTCCCGAAGCCGCTGGCCGAGAACGCCGCGTTCAGCGTCGAGATGCCGGCGGGGTTGAAGGACAACGCCGGGCGTTCGCTCGCCAACGCGTCGGCCTTTGCGCTCAAGGTGCAGACCGGCAGCGCGCCGCCGATCGCCAAGTTCGCTGCTGCGCCCTTCGGCATCGTCGAGCGCAACGCCGATGGGATGTTGCCGGTGACGTTGCGTCACGTGCAGCCCGATCTGCGCGCGGCCGCTGCAAGCCAGGGTCAGGTTCGCGTCAAGCGCCTGCGGAGCGATGCCGAGATCCTCGCCTGGTATGCGAAGCTGCAGAAATATCACGAGACGCAGATGACGGCGAAGGAGCTCGGCCTGCCCGAGCGCGAGTGGTACGTCTTCGAGGACGAGACCCGCGCCAACGGCAAGGTCGTCAAGCGCCGCGTCGAGAAGAGCGTCGGCACGCGCGAGGTGTCGCTGCTCGCCAAGGAGCCCGGCGCGCGCCGGCTCGACCTGCCGCAGATCGAAGGCGGCGATCCGCGCCCGTTCGAGGTCGTCGGCATCCCGCTCGCCGAGCCCGGCTACCACGTCGTCGAGATCGAGTCGCTGCGCCTCGGCCAGTCGCTCCTCGACAAGCGCGCGCCGATGTTCGTGCGCACCGGCGTGCTCGTCACCAACCTCGGTGTGCACTTCAAGCTCGGCCGCGAGAACAGCTTGGTCTGGGTGACGACGCTCGATCGCGGCAAGCCCGTCGAAGGCGCCGACGTCGTCGTCAACGACTGCAACGGCCAGCCGCTCTGGAGCGGGCGCAGCGACGCGAAGGGCCTGGCCGTCGTCGCCCGCGCGCTCGACGCGGGCTTCGAGCATTGCGTCGCCGACAGCGGCTACTTCGTCACCGCGAGGAAGGCCGACGACAAGGGCAGTGCGACGGATGTCGCCTTCGTCTTCAGCAGCTGGCAGAAAGGCATCGAATCGTGGCGCTTCAACGTGCCGACCGGCCGCGGCGCCGAGCCCGACGTGCGCGTCTCGACGGTCTTCGACCGCACGCTCTTTCGCGCCGGCGAGACGGTGTCGATGAAGCACTTCGCGCGCGTCGAGACATCGGCCGGGCTCGCCACGCTGAAGCCCGCGATGCTGCCGACCCGCGCCAAGGTGATCCATCAGGGCACCGGTCAGGAGTACGCGTTCCCGCTCACCTGGACTGGCGCCGGCCGCAGCGCCGTCACGACCTGGAACATTCCGCCGTCGGCCAAGCTCGGCGTCTACCAGGTCATGCTCGAACGCGATCCATCGCCGGGCCGGCCCGACGGCAACAGCGAAGACGGCTCGCGCACCAACACCTGGACGAGCGGCGACTTCCGCGTCGAGGAATTCCGCCTGCCGCTCGTCGACGCACGTGTCGTCGGCCCGAAGACGCCGGCGATCGCGGCGCAGAGCGTCGCGGTCGAGGTGCAGATGAGCTACTTCTCGGGCGGCGCGATGGCCAATGCGCCCCTGCGCGCCTCCGCGCTCCTCAAGCCTCGCTCGCCGGCCTTCGCCGGCTACGACGAGTTCAGCTTCGAGCCGGCACGCGATCCCAAGAAATCGGAAGCGGAGCCGGACAGCGACGAGAACGAGCGCGACGACAGCGCGCGCGAAAGCAAGCTCATCGCCGACAAGCTCGCGCTCACGACCGATCGCAACGGCGCCGCGCGCTTCGAGCTGAAGGACCTGCCGCCGAGCGCGCGGCCGGGGCGCATCGACGCCGAGATCACGTTCAACGACCCGAACGGCGAGACCCAGACGGTGGCAACGGCTGTCGATCTCTGGCCGAGCGCCGTCGTCCTCGGCGTCAAGGCGGGATCGTGGGCGAGCAATCGCGGCCAGGCCAAGTTCGCGGTCGTCGCGCTCGACACGAGCGGCAAGCCGATCAAGGGGCAGGCGGTCGTCGTGCGCGGCCGCGTCAGCCAGGTGATCACGACGCGAAAGCGCCTCGTCGGCGGCTTCTACGCCTACGACAACCGCACCGAGATGAAGGACCTGGGCGCGCTCTGCTCGGGCACGACCGACGACAGGGGCCTCGTCACCTGCGAAGCCTCGTTCGACAGCGCCGGCCAGGTCGAGCTGATCGCCGAAGCCAAGGACGCCGGAGGCCATTCGGCGCAGGCCGCGGCGAGCGTCTGGATCACGAAGCAGGGCGAGCTCTGGTTCTCGCAGGACAACGACGACCGCATCGACGTCCTGCCCGAGAAGAAGCGCTACGAGCCGGGCGAGACGGCGCGGCTGCAGGTGCGGATGCCGTTTCGCGAGGCGACGGCGCTGGTGGCGGTCGAGCGCGAGGGCGTGATCGCGACCCAGGTCGTGACGCTGCGTGGCGACGACCCGACGGTCGAGCTGAAGATCGAGCCGACGTGGGGACCTAACGTGTACGTGAGCGTGCTCGCGCTGCGCGGCCGGATCCGCGAGACGCCGTGGTATTCGTTTTTCACCTGGGGCTGGAAGGAGCCGCTCGCGTGGTGGCGCAACTTTCGCTTCGACGGCAAGGACTACCAGGCGCCGACGGCGATGATCGATCTCGCCAAGCCGTCGTTCAAGCTCGGCGTCGCGGCGATCAGGGTCGGGCTCGCGGCGCACGAGCTGCAGGTGAGCGTCACGGCCGACAAGGCGCAGTACATGATCCGCGAGAAGGCGATCGCCAAGGTGCGCGTGACTCAGGGCGGCAAGGCCCTGGCCGGCGCCGAGGTCGCGTTCGCGGCCGTCGACGAAGGCCTGCTCGTGCTGCGCGGCAACGCCTCGTGGCAGTTGCTCGACGCGATGATGAAGGAGCGCGCCTGGGGGGTCGAGACGAGCACGGCGCAGAGCGAGATCATCGGCCGGCGTCACTACGGCAGGAAGGCGGTCGCCGCGGGCGGCGGCGGCGGTCGCGGCGCGACGCGCGAGCTCTTCGACACGCTCCTCGTCTGGAAGCCGAACGTCGTCCTCGACGCCAACGGCGAAGCGACGATCGAGGTGCCGCTCAACGATTCGCTCACCGGCTTTCGTCTCGTCGCGATCGCCGATCAGGCCGATGCCGGCGTGCAGCGATTCGGCACCGGCAGCGCCAGCATCCGCGTGACGCAGGACCTGCAAATCCTCGCCGGCCTGCCGCCGCTGGTGCGCGACGGCGATCGCTTCCTCGCGATGCTGACCTTGCGCAACACGACGACGCGCGAGATGAAGATCCACGCCACCTTGCAGGGCACAGCGAACCTGCCGGGGCCGACGGCGAGCGAGATCGCGCGCGTGCCGATCGCCTTGCCGGCGCAGGACGTCGTCGTCGCCGCGGGAAAGGCGTTGGAGGTGACGTGGCCGGTCGACGTGCCGGCCGATGCGTTCAGCATCACCTGGGACGCGGCGGCGGACGAGGCGAGCGCGAAGGACCGGCTGAAGGTGACCCAGCTCGTCGCCGCCGCGGTGCCGGTGCGCGTGCTCCAGGCGACGCTCGCCCAGCTCGACGGGCCGTACGCGCTGCCGATCGCGGCGCCCGCCGACGCGCTGCCGGCGAGCGGCGTCAAGCGCGGCGGCATCAACGTCGCCGTGCAGCCGAAGCTCACCGGCGCGTTGCCGGGGATGCGCCGCTTCTTCGAGACCTATCCCTTCATCTGCCTCGAGCAGAAGACGTCGAAGTCGGTGGGCCTGAAGAACGCCGAGCTTTGGGCCCAGGTCGCAGGGGCGCTGCCGACCTATCTCGACAGCGACGGACTGGCGAACTACTTCCCGCCGCGCGCCGACGAGGCCGTGCACGGCAGTGACCGGCTCACGGCCTACGTGCTCGCGGCGACGAACGAGGCGGGCTTCGCACTGCCCGCCGAGGCGCGCGACGCGATGCTCGCCGGCCTCGCCGCGTTCGTCGAAGGCCGCATCGAGAGGAAGTTCTGGTCGCCGCGTCCCGACCTCGACGTGAGAAAGATCGCCGCGATCGAGGCGCTCTCGCGTTACGGCCGGGCTCAGCCGAAGATGCTCGGCTCGATCAACCTCGTGCCCAATACCTGGCCGACGGCGGCGGTGATCGACTGGCTCCTGATCCTGAAGCGCGTCGACGGCATCCCCGATCGCGTGAAGCGGCGCGATGAAGTGCAGCAGATCCTGCGCGGCCGGCTCACCTACGCCGGCACGACGCTCAAGTTCAGCACCGAGGACGACGACTTCTGGTGGTGGTTGATGGACAGCGCCGACGCCAACGCCGCGCGCCTGATCCTCGCCGTGCTCGACGATCCGGCGTGGAAGGACGAGCTGCCGAAGATGGTCGTGGGCAGCCTCTCGCGCCAGCGCGGCGGCGCGTGGCTCACGACCACGGCCAACCTCTGGGGCTCGCTCGCGCTCGACAAGTTCTCGGCGAAGTTCGAGTCGGAGAAAGTCGCCGGGCGAACGGTGGCCTCGCTCGCGCCGGCCGCCTCCACGCCGGTCGCCGACTGGAGCCGGCAGGCGGATGGCGGCTCGGTCAAGCTCCCGTGGCCGGCGACCGGCGCGACCCTCAACGTCGTGCAGGAAGGCACGGGCAAGCCCTGGCTCACGGTGCAGAGCCTGGCCGCGATCCCGCTGAAGGCGCCGCTGCGCGCCGGCTACAGCATCGTGCGCACGGTCACCGCGGTCGAGCAGAAGGACAAGAGCCGCTGGTCGCGCGGCGACGTGATGAAGGTCCGCCTCGAGATCGACGCGCAGAGCGACATGACCTGGGTCGTGGTCAGCGACCCGGTGCCCGGCGGTGCGACGCTCCTCGGCAGCGGCCTCGGCCGCGACTCGCAGATCGCGACGCGCGGCGAGAAGCGCGAAGGCAACGCTTGGCCGGCGTTCGAGGAGCGCGGCTTCGAGGCCTTCCGCAGCTACTACGAGGTCCTGCCGCGCGGCAAGCACGTCGTCGAGTACACGGTGCGGCTCAACAACCCGGGCCGCTTCGCGCTGCCGCCGACGCGGGTCGAGGCGATGTACGCGCCCGAGACCTTCGGCGAGTCGCCCAACGCGAGCATCGAGGTCGCGCCGTGAGGGTGAGCGTGACGAGCAGATCTCGGCGCACTGCGCTGAGCGCATGGGCGATCCTCGCTCTGTCCTTGGCATCCGGCACTGCCCACGCGCTGCCGTCGTTCGCCGAGGTCAAGGCCGCGCATCGGCCATCAGACACGACGCTCGTCGATCGCCAAGGCACGCCGATCCAGACCGTCCGCGTCGACAAGGACGTGCGCCGTCTCGCCTGGACGCCCATGGCCGACATGTCGCCTGCACTCCTGACCGCGATCGTGCTGAGCGAGGACCAACGCTTCTGGGAGCATGGCGGCGTCGACTGGCAGGCGGCCGCGAAGAGCGCGTGGGCCAATCTCTGGAACACGCGCACGCGCGGCGCGTCGACGCTGACGATGCAGCTCGCCGGCCTCGTCGACGACGGCCTGGCGCGGCCGCGCGGCGGTCGCAGCGTCGTTGAAAAGCTCGGTCAGGCCGTGACCGCGACGCGCCTCGAAGCGACATGGAAGAAGAGCGAGATCCTCGAGGCCTATCTCAACGAGGTACCGTTTCGGGGCGAGATCGTCGGCATCGACGCGCTCGCGCAGACGCTTTTCGCCAAGCACCCGAGCGGCCTCGATGCCCAGGAGGCGGCGATTGCCGTCGCCCTCGTGCGGAGCCCGAATGCGAAAGTCGTCGACGTCGCCGAGCGCGCTTGCGGCGTCCTGAAGTTGCAGCGGCTCGACTGCGTCGGCGTGCGCGGCCTGGCCGAGACGTCGCTGTCGCGGCGCGGCGCGATGCCGCTCGGCGAGCAGCTCGCGCCGCACTTCGCGCGCCAGGTCGTCGACACGGCGGGACCGGCGATCCAGCCGAGCACGATCGACGCACGCTTGCAGCGCTTCGCCGTCGCCGAGCTCAGGCGCCAGCTCGCCGAGCTGTCGGGCCGCAATGTCGAGGACGGCGCCGTCGTCGTCCTCGACAACGCGAGCGGCGAGGTGCTCGCGTGGGTCGGCTCGAGCGGCGACCTGTCGGGCGCGGCCGAGGTCGACGGCGTGCTCGCGCGGCGCCAGCCCGGCTCGACGCTGAAGCCCTTCGTCTACGAGCTCGCGTTCGAGAAGCGCTTGATCACGCCGGCGACGCTGATCGACGATTCGCCAGCGCAGATCGGCACCGTGCTCGGCGTCTACCAGCCGCAGAACTACGACCACGCCTGGAAGGGTTTCGTGAGCGCACGGACGGCGCTAGGCGCGAGCCTCAACGTGCCCGCGGTGCGCGTCGGCGCGATGCTCGGCACCGATGCGCTGCATGAACGTCTCAACGCGCTCGGCCTGGCTCTGCCGCAGAGCGCGGGCTGGTACGGCGCATCGCTCGCGCTCGGCAGCGCCGACGTGACGCTGCTGGCGCTGACCAACGCCTATCGCACGCTCGCCAACGGCGGCGTGCAGTCGCCGGTGCAGCGACGGCCCGGCGCGAAGGTCGACCGCACGCGCGTCGCCGACGCGGCCGCGAGCTTTCTCGTCGCCGACATCCTCGCCGACGACAACGCCCGCGTCCGCACCTTCGGCTGGGCCAGCCCGCTCGCGACGCGCGGCTTCGCGGCGGTGAAGACCGGCACGAGCAAGGACATGCGCGACAACTGGTGCATCGGCTTCACCGACCGCTACACGATCGGCGTCTGGGCCGGCAACGCCAGCGGTGAAGCGATGCACGACGTCAGCGGCGTGAGCGGCGCGGCGCCGGTGTGGCAAAGGGTCGCGGCCTACCTGCACGCCGGGTCGCCGTCGAAGGTACCGGCGATGCCGGCGGGCGTGGTCGCGCAGCGCGTCGCCTTCGATTCGAGGCGCGAGGCGGGTCGCGTCGAGCTCTTTCTCGCCGGAAGCGAGCGGGCGGTGCAGCGCGCCAGCGCCGAAGTCGCGGGCCAAGGCCGCTACGGCATCACGAGCCCGCGCGACGGCAGCATCTTCGCGATCGATCCCGACATCCCGCCCGCGGCGCAGCGCATCACCTTCGAAGGCGAGCGCGGCGAGTGGCGGCTCGACGGCCGCGCGCTCGGCGTCGCCGATCGGCTGCGCTGGGCGCCGTGGCCGGGCCGGCATCGGCTCGATCTTGTGGGAGCTTCGGGGCAGACGCTGCAGAGCATCGCCTTCGAGGTGCGCGGCGCCGGCGTCAGCGGCGCGAGGTCATCGGCGCGAGAAAAAGCTCTCCATCGCCGCGTCGATGACCAGACCGCAAACGCTGTAGAGCAATGAGCCGATCAGCGCCGCGACGAAGCCGGTGACCTGGAAGCCGTCGAGGATCGTCGCGGCGAAATAGAACATCAGCGCGTTGATGACGAAGAGGAACAGGCCGAGCGTGAGCAGCGTGACGGGCAGCGTCAGCAGCACCAGGATCGGCCGGAGCAGCGTGTTGAGCAGGCCGAGGACGAGCGCGGCGATCATGGCCGAGCCGAAGCTTCGCACCTGAACGCCCGGGTAGATCTGCGCCACGAGCAGCAGCGCGGCGGCGAGCAGGAGCCAGCGAACGACGATCTTCATGTGCGAAGAATAGCGACTCGCAGCGCGCGCGAAGCGCTCGAGTGACGCGCGGCAGCGACAAAAGCGATGTTCACCTCTGAAGATTGCGTGTTCTTCGAGTGAAAACTGCTTCTCACCCCTCTACACACGCAGTACTATTCGCTCCGCGCGGAACACGGAGAAATGAGAGTCCATGCGACTCTTGCCCGCTCCAAGCACATCAACCAAATCACTTGATGGAGAGAATCAAAATGGCAACTGCGAAGAAAGCTGCGAAGAAAGCGGCCCCTGCGAAGAAGGCTCCGGCCAAGAAGACCGTCGCCAAGAAGGCGGCTCCCGCCAAGAAGGCGGCTCCGGCCAAGAAGGTCGCCGCCAAGAAGCGCACTCCCAACGCGGCCTTCATGAAGGCCATGATCCCGAGCCCCGCGCTCGCTGCGATCATCGGCGACAAGGCGGTGCCGCGCACCGAGGTGACCAAGAAGGTCTGGGAGTACATCAAGAAGAACAACCTTCAGGACTCGGCCAAGCGGACGATGATCAACGCCGATGCCAAGCTGAAGGAGATCTTCAAGAAGGCACAGGTCTCGATGTTCGAGATGACCAAGCTGATCAACAGCCATCTGAGCTGAGTCTGCCGACGCGCCTCGCTGCGCGAGTGAAAAGCCGGTGCTTGCACCGGCTTTTTTCTTGGAGTCGCTCGGGGTCGCGTAGGACTCGGCCCACCCGGCGCAACGTTGCCCTCCGACGCGCGGCACCCGCCTCTGCCGGGAGACGGCGCGACAGGAAGCGGTCAAAGTCCTGGCCCTCAGTAACGAGGAGACCTCGCATGACCCGATTCAAGATTACAACGCTGGCACGCGCCATTGCCGTGTCCGTCGCCACCCTGGCCTTCACGGTCGGCGCTTCGGCAGCCGGTGACAAGGGTGCCTACGATCAGGCCAAGACCTCGGCCAAGGCGACCTACGAGTCGGCCAAGAAGGCGTGCGATGCCACGAGCGGCAACGCCAAGGACATCTGCGTCGCCGAGGCCAAGGCCGCCCGCGTCAAGACCGACGAGGAAGCCGAGGCGGCGTACAAGGACACGCCGAAGGCGCGCGAGCACGCCACGCACGAGATCGCCGAGTCCAACTACAAGGTCGCCAAGGAACGCTGCAACGACAAGACCGGTAACGACAAGGACGTCTGCGTCAAGGAAGCCAAGGCCATGCTGACCAAGACGCAGGCCGATGCCAAGGCGTCGTATAAGTCGACCGACGCTCACATGGACGCGGCCAAAGAAAAGCGCGAAGCCGACTACAAGGTCGCGGCCGAGAAGTGCGATGCGATGGCCGGCGATGCCAAGAGCGCCTGCGTCGCCCAGGCCAAGGCCAAGTACAAGATGTAAGAGGGCGTCAGCCCCGGGCCAGGCGCCTCTCGACGAAGTCGAGCCGGTCCTGGCCCCAGAACATCTCGCCGCAGATCACATAGGACGGCGCACCGAACACACCGCTGTCGATCGCGCGCTGCGAATCCTGCTCGTAGCGCTCGTGCACCGACTGCGACTGCGAATCGTCGAGGCGCCGACCGGGCAGGCCGCACGCTTCGAGCATCGACTGAAGCACCGCCGGATCGGCGATGTTCTTCTCCTCGACCCAGACGCCGCGCATGATGGCGCCGGCGATCTTCATCGCGGCGGCGCTGCCGTCGCCTGTGTCGACGGCGATGATCAGCTTGGCGGCGTCGTCGCTCGCGACCGGAAAGTAGCGCGGTTGCAGATTGAGCGGGCGGCCGAGGTGCTCGCTGAAGCGCTTCAGCTCGACCAGCCGATAGGTTTGCCGCTGCGGCGCCCGCTTGGCCAGAGGCAGTCCGCCCGAGACCGGGAAGACGCGACCGAGGTCGACGGGCAAGACGTTGATCGTTGCGCCCGCGTGGGCGGCGATGGCGGCGAAGCGTTCGTGGCCGAGGTAGGTCCACGGCGATTGCGGCGAGAGGAAATAGTCGATGACGAGGCTCACGGGGGCGTCTCCTTGGAACGGCGCCGCGAGTCTAGTGCGGGCGCGCGACCGGCGTGTGTCGCCGCGCTGCGACCTCAGGCGGCGAGCAGCGGCCGGAGATAGCGGCCGGTGAAGCTGGCGTCGCTCGCCGCGACGTCTTCCGGCGTGCCTGTCGCGACCACCGTGCCGCCGCCGGCTCCTCCCTCGGGCCCCATGTCGACGACCCAGTCGGCGGTCTTGATGACGTCGAGGTTGTGCTCGATCACGACGACCGTGTTGCCGGCGTCGCGCAGGGCATGCAGCACTTTCAGCAGCAAGTCGATGTCGGCGAAATGCAGGCCCGTCGTCGGCTCGTCGAGGATGTAGAGCATGCGGCCGGTGTCGCGCTTGGAAAGCTCTAGCGCGAGCTTGACGCGCTGCGCTTCGCCGCCCGACAGCGTCGTCGCGCTCTGGCCGAGCCGGATGTAGCCGAGGCCGACGTCAAGCAGCGTCTGCAGCTTGCGGGCGATGTTCGGCACGGCATTGAAGTAGCCGTTCGCGTCTTCCACCGTGAGGTTGAGGACCTCGGTGATGTTCTTGCCCTTGTAGAGGATCTCGAGCGTCTCGCGGTTGTAGCGCCGGCCGTGGCAGACGTCGCAGGGCACGTAGACGTCCGGCAGGAAGTGCATCTCGACCTTGATCACGCCGTCGCCCTGGCATGCTTCGCAGCGCCCGCCGGCGACGTTGAACGAGAAGCGCCCGGGTCCGTAGCCGCGCTCGCGCGCCGCCGGCACCTCGGCGAAGAGTTCGCGGATCGGCGTGAACAGGCCCGTGTAGGTCGCGGGATTCGAGCGCGGCGTGCGGCCGATCGGCGACTGGTCGACGCTGATCACCTTGTCGAAGGCGTCGATGCCCTCGATCGAATCGTGCGGCTCGGGCTCGGCGTGGCTGTGGTAGAGATGCTTGGCGACGGCTGCATAGAGCGTGTCGTTGACGAGCGTCGACTTGCCCGAGCCGGAGACGCCGGTGACGCAGGTGAAGAGGCCGACCGGAATGGCGACGTCGACCTGCTTTAGGTTGTTGCCACGGGCGCCCTCGATGCGCAGCCAGCCCTCACCCCAGACCTCTTCCGCTCGCGCGGGAGAGGGAGCAAGGCCCGCGATCTGCCCACCCTCCCGCAGCTGCGGGAGAGGGTTGGGGTGAGGGCTCGGCGCCACGCGCCGCTTCGGAATCGGGATGCGCAACGCATGCGAGAGGTAGCGCCCGGTCAGCGACTCGGGCGCGGCGGCGACGTCGTCCGGCGTGCCTTGCGCCATGACCCGGCCGCCGTGCACTCCCGCGCCCGGGCCCATGTCGATGACGTGATCGGCGGCGAGGATCGCTTCCTCGTCGTGCTCGACGACGATGACGCTGTTGCCGATGTCGCGCAGGTGAAAAAGCGTGCTGATCAGGCGCTCGTTGTCGCGCTGGTGCAGGCCGATCGAGGGCTCGTCGAGGACGTACATCACGCCGGTCAGGCCCGACCCGATCTGCGAGGCCAGGCGGATGCGCTGCGCCTCGCCGCCCGAGAGCGTCTCGGCGCTGCGGTCGAGACTCAGGTAGTTGAGGCCGACGTCGTTCAGGAACTTGAGGCGCGAGCAGATTTCGCGGACCACCTTGTCGGCGATCTCGGCCTTGGCG
>JAYVVB010000176.1:0-2530 GCA_043787455.1 Rhizobacter sp. | reverse complement strand
GTCGCGGTCGAACATCGCGCTCTGGAAGCGCGCGTAGGGGCACATGTACTTGCACACCTGCTCGCGCATGTAGCCGGCGTTGCCGTAGGTCGCGAAGCCGTAGAACAGGATCCAGAACGCCTCCCACGGGCCGACGCCGAGATGGACCACCTCGTCGGCGAGCGTGCGCGCCGGCGTGAAGTAGGCGACGAAGGTGAAGCCGGTCCAGATGCCGACAGCGAGCCACGCGATCTGCTTGCCGCTGCGGCGCGCGACCTTCGCCACCGACCACGGCGCCGCGTCGAGCTTCAGCCGCGCCTGCCGGTCGCCTTCGAAGCGGCGCTCGATCCACATGAAGATCTCGGTGTAGACGGTCTGCGGGCACGCATAGCCGCACCAGAGCCGTCCGGCGACAGCGGTGAACAGGAACAGGCCGAAGGCCGAGAGGATGAGCAGGCCGGCGAGATAGATCACGTCCTGCGGGTGCAGGACCATGCCGAAGATGTAGAAGCGGCGCGCGGCGAGGTCGAAAAGCACGGCCTGGCGGCCGTTCCATGACAGCCAGGGCAGCCCGTAGAAGAGCAGCTGCGTCAGCCACACGACGAGCCAGCGCCAGGTCGCGAACCAGCCGCTGACCGATCGTGGCTGGATCTTCGCCTCGCTGACGTAGAGGAACGCCGGGTTCGCAGCGCCTTCGACCGCGATCGAAATCGTCGCCTGGGCCATCGGGTCGTCGCGCCGCCCCTAGCGCGCAGCCGTCTGGCCGACCTGCGAGAGGCTCCAGACGTAGCTCGCGAGTAGGTGGATCTGCGCCGGCGTCAGACGACCGCTCTGGGCCGGCATGACGTTCGTCTTGCCGTGCTCGACGATGTCGACGATGGCTTCCTCGCCCCAGCCGTGGAGCCAGATCTTGTCGGTGAGATTGGGCGCGCCGATGGCCTGATTGCCCTTGCCGTCGGCGCCGTGGCAGCCTGCGCAGACGGCGAACTTCTTGCGTCCGGCGCCAGCCGCGATCGGGTTGTGCGGGTCGCCCGACAGGCTCAGCACGAAGTTGGCCACGTCGTGCACGTCGGCCGCGCTGCCGACGGCGGCAGCCATCGGAGGCATGACACCGGTGCGGCCGAGGGTGATGGTCTCCTCGATCTTTTCGGGCGTGCCGCCATACAGCCAGTCGGTGTCGGTGAGGTTGGGGAAGCCTTTGCTGCCGCGCGCATCCGAGCCGTGGCAGGCGGCGCAGTTGTTGATGAAGAGGCGCTGGCCGATCGCCATCGCCCGCGCGTCGCGGGCCAGCGCCTCGGCCGGCTGCTGGACGTAGGCGGCAAAGACCTTCGTGGTCGCTTCGGCGGCGCGCGCCTGGTCGGCCGCCAGCTCGCCGCGGCTGGTCCAGCCGAGCGTGCCTGGCGTCGAGCCGAGGCCGGGGAAGGCGTAGACGTAGACGAAGGCGAAGACGACGGTCAGCACGAACAGCACCACCCACCAGAGCGGGAGCGGGTTGTTCATCTCGACCAGATCGCCGTCGAACACATGGCCGGTGCTGTTGTCCTTGGCCATCGGCTGGCGCCGGCTGGCGAAAGCGAGCAGGGCCAGGCAGGCGGCGAGGCTGGCGAGCGTCGCCAGCGCGATGAAGATCGACCAGCCGCTCGAGAAGAAGTCGCTCATGGCCGCGAGCCCTCGCCGTCCTCGACGAAGGGAATCTCGGCGGCCTCGGCGAATCCGGCGGCGTTGCGCGGCCTGAGGACCCAGGCGACCAGCGCCAGGAAGACCAGCAGCGAGACCACCGTGACGGCGATGCGCAGATCGTTGACATCCATGTCCGGCTCCCTTACTTGACGGCGGTGCCGAGCACCTGGAGGTAGGCGACTAGGGCGTCGATCTCGGCCTTGCCGCGCACGTCGTCCTGCGCCTTCGCGATCTCGGCGTCGCTGTAGGGGACGCCGACGCGGCGCAGGCCGGTCATGTGGGCGGCGATGCTCGCGTCGTCGACCTTGGCCGAGAACAGCCACGGGTAGGCGGGCATGTTCGACTCGGGCACGAGGTCGCGCGGGTTGTTCAGGTGAAGGCGGTGCCACTCGTCGCTGTACTTGCCGCCGACGCGGTGCAGGTCGGGGCCGGTGCGCTTGCTGCCCCACTGAAACGGATGGTCGTAGACGAACTCGCCGGCCATCGAGTAGTGGCCGTAGCGCAGTGTCTCGGCCTGCAGGGCGCGGATCATCTGCGAGTGGCAGTTGTAGCAACCCTCGCGGGTGTAGATGTCGCGGCCGGCGAGCTGCAGCGCGGTGAGCGGCTTCAGCCCGGGCACCGGCTCGGTCGTCGAGCGCTGGAAGAAGAGCGGAACGATCTCGACGATGCCGCCGACAGCGACGACGAGGAGGATCAGCACGATCATCAGGAAGTTGTTGGTCTCGATCTTCTCGTGACCGGAGATCGGGTTCGCAGTGCTCATGGGTTCTCCTCGATTCAGGTCGCTGTCGCGGCCGCGTGGGCGACCGGCAGCGCCGGGATCGCGACCTGCGTGACGCGGCCGACGCGGGCCGTCATGACGACGTTCCAT
>JAYVVB010000175.1:0-5015 GCA_043787455.1 Rhizobacter sp. | reverse complement strand
CTGCGCGCCGGCAAGTTGTTGCCGAACACGGCGGTCGAAGTGTTGGTCCAGATGCAGCCGCCGCCGCAACGGCTGTTCGACGACTCGGCGCCGCCCGGGGGTCGTGCCAACTATGTGCGATTCAAGCTGCAGCCCGCATCGGCGATCGCCCTGGCCGCCCGCGTCAAGCGCCCCGGCAAGGAGTTCGTCGGTGACCAGCGCGAGCTCTACCTGGGGGACGACGCGCTGCATGAGGATTCGCCCTACGAGCGGCTGCTCGGCGACGCCATGGCCGGCGAAGGCGCCCTCTTCACGAGCCAGGAAGCGGTCGAGGCGGCATGGGCCGTCGTCGACCCGGTGCTCGAGAACCATCGCGCCGCGCTGCCGTACACACCCGGCACCTGGGGGCCGGAAGCGGCCGACGCGCTGATCTCCGGCGACGGCGGATGGCATAACCCCGTGCCCGAGCCGAGGCCGGCATGACAGCCGAGGTGGTGTTCCTGCTCGACGTCGACAACACCTTGCTCGACAACGACCGGATCATCCTCGACCTGCGGCGCCATCTCGAGCACGAATTCGGCGGCGCCAGCGCCGAGCGCTACTGGGCGGCGTTCGAAACCCTGCGCAGCGAGCTCGGCTACGCCGATTACCTCGGCGCCTTGCAACGCTGCCGCTCGGATCTCGAGCGTGACGGCGCCGACGGTCAGAGGCTGCTTCAGATCTCAGGCTTTCTCGTCGACTACCCGTTCCGGGAGCGGCTCTATCCGCGCGCGCTCGACGCCGTCCGTCACCTCGGCCGGGTCGGCCCGACGGTCATCCTCTCTGACGGCGACGTCGTGTTCCAGCCGCGGAAGATTCAGCGATCGGGCCTGTGGGGAGCCGTCGACGGGCGCGTCCTGGTCTACATCCACAAGGAGCAGATGCTCGAGGCGGTAGAGCAGCGCTATCCGGCACGCCGCTACGTCATGGTGGACGACAAGCTGCGCATCCTTGCGGCAATGAAAGCGGTCCTGGGCAATCGCCTCACGACCGTCTTTCCGCGCCAGGGCCACTACGCCCTGGATCCAATCAATCTCGCCACGTACCCCAAGGCCGACATCACGGTCGAGCACATCGGCGATCTGGCCAATGCCGATGTGGCCAGGCTGCTCGAGTTTCCGGGCGGCAGCGCACAGGCGAATCAGGAGAGACCATGAACCCCAACACCCGACGCCTTCACGAACTCGGCCAGAGCCTCTGGCTCGACAACATCACCCGCGACATCCTGGGCAACGGCACGCTGGCGCGCTACATCTCGGAGATGTCGGTGACCGGGTTGACCTCGAACCCGACGATCTTCGAGCACGCGATCGGCAGCGGCAATTCCTACGACCCGGCGATCGCGGAGCTTGCGCGCAAGGGAGTGTCCGGAGAGGACCTGTTCTTCGCGCTCGCGCTGCAGGACTTGACCCAGGCCGCCGACCTTTTCCGCCCGATCCACGACGCCACGGGTGGCGTCGATGGCTGGGTCTCGCTCGAGGTGTCGCCGCTGCTCGCCGACGACACGCGGCGAACGATCCAGGCTGCCGCCCGTTTGCATGCGGCAGCGGCGCGGCCGAACCTGTTCATCAAGATTCCAGGCACCGCCGCCGGCATCCCGGCGATCGAGGAGTCGATCTTCGCCGGCGTGCCGATCAACGTGACGCTGCTGTTCTCGCGCGAGCACTACCTCGCCGCCGCCGAGGCGTATCTGCGCGGCATCGAGCGCCGCATCGCCGCCGGGCTCGATCCGAAGGTCGAATCGGTCGCATCGCTCTTCATCAGCCGCTGGGACGTCGGCGTGAAGGAAGAGATCTCGCCCGAATTCCACAACCGTCTCGGCATCGCGATCGCCATGCGAGCCTACAAGGCCTATCGCGACCTGCTCGCTTCGCCGCGCTGGCAGAAGCTCGCCACGGCCGGCGCCCACCCGCAACGGCTGCTCTGGGCCAGCACCGGCACCAAGGACCCGGCGGCAGCCGACACCCTGTACGTCGAGGCGCTCGCCGCCCCCGACACGATCGACACGATTCCGGAAAAGACGCTGCACGCATTCGCCGACCACGGCAAGGTCGGCGCGGCGATGCCCCTGGACGGCGGCTATGCGGAAGCGGTGCTCGAGGAATTCAGGCGCGAAGGTGTCGATGACGAGGCACTCGCTGCGCGGCTGCAACGCGAGGGCGCGGCGGCCTTCTCGACCTCCTGGCGGGCACTCCTTGCCAGCATCCGGGAGAAAAGTTCGCAGCTCGCCGGAGCCGGCACCAAGTGAAGTCGTCCACCGATCCGGGGCAGCGCCGCGGCCGGAGCGCCTTGACGGCGCGGCCGGCGTGGCAGGCGCTCGTCACGCACCACGTGAAGACCGGCGACGCGCATTTGCGCGAGCTGTTCGCGGCCGACACCGGGCGAGGCGAGCGCTTCACCCTCGAGGTGGCTGGTCTCTACCTCGACTATTCGAAAAACCGCGTCACCGACGAGACCTTGAAGCTACTCGCCGCGCTTGCCGGCGAATGCGGCCTGCGCGAGCGCATCGCGGCGATGTTTCGCGGCGACGTGATCAACGCGACCGAGAAGCGCTCGGTGCTGCACGTGGCGCTGCGGGCGCCGGCCACGGAGGAGATCGTCATCGACGGAGCCGATGTCGTCGCCGAGGTCCACGCCGTGCTGGATCGCATGGCGGCCTTCGCCGACGCCGTGCGCGGCGGGCGCTGGCTCGGCCACACCGGCAAGCGCATCCGCAACATCGTCAGCATCGGCATCGGTGGCTCCGACCTCGGACCGGCGATGGCGTGCGAGGCGCTGCGCCACTACAGCCAGCGCGATCTCGTCGTGCGCTTCGTCTCCAACGTCGACGCCACGGACCTGACCGAAGCGATCCGCGACCTCGACGCCGCCGAGACCCTCTTCATCGTCTGCTCGAAAACCTTCACGACGCTCGAGACGCTGACCAACGCCCACGCCGCGCGCGCCTGGAGCGTCGGCCAGATCGGCAGTGACAAGGCGGTTGCCCGGCACTTCGTCGCGGTATCGACCAACGTCGAGAGCGTTCGGCAATTCGGCATCGCCGCCGAGAACATGTTCGGCTTCTGGGACTGGGTCGGCGGCCGCTACTCGATGGATTCGGCGATCGGCCTGGCGACGATGATCGCGATCGGGCCCGACCACTTTCGCGAGATGCTGGACGGCTTTCACGCCATGGACGAGCACTTCCGCAGCGCTCCCGTCGAAGCGAGCATGCCTGCGCTGCTCGGCTTGCTGGCGATCTGGAACAACAACTTCCTCGGCGCTTCGACGCTGGCAGTGCTTCCCTACGACCAATACCTGAAGCGCTTTCCGGCATATCTGCAGCAGCTGACGATGGAGAGCAACGGTAAGCATGTCACCGAGGACGGCCAGCGTGTCGACTTCGAGACTGCGCCCGTTCTCTGGGGCGAGCCAGGCACCAACGGCCAGCATTCGTTCTATCAGCTGATCCACCAGGGCACGCGGCTGATTCCGTGCGATTTCATCGGCTTCTGCCAGGCGTTGAACCCGCTTGGTCACCAGCATGACCTGCTGATGTCCAACCTGTTTGCCCAGACCGAGGCGCTGGCGTTCGGCAAGACCTTCGCCGAAGTCGCCGCTGAAGGCACGCCGCCCGAGCTGATCGCGCACCGCGTCTTCGAGGGCAACCGGCCGAGCAGCACGATTCTGGCCGAGCGACTGACGCCGACGGCGCTGGGCGCGCTCGTCGCCCTCTACGAGCACAGCGTCTTCACACAAGGCGTGATCTGGAACATCGACTCCTTCGACCAGTGGGGTGTCGAGCTCGGCAAGGTGCTGGCGCTGCGGACTCTGCCTGAGCTCGAAAGCGACGCCGAGCCCGCGCTCGCGCACGACAGTTCGACCAACGCCCTGATCCGACGCTACCGACGCTTGCGCGACCACCCTCCACAGCCATGACGCAGGCACCGTCCGACGAGGCCCTGCTCGATCGCCTGCAGCGGGCCGCCTTCGACTACTTCGTGCACGACGTCAACCCGAAGAACGGCCTGGTCGCCGACACGACGCGTACCGGCGCGCCTTCCAGCATTGCCGTCGTCGGCTTCGCGCTCTCGGCCTATCCGGTCGGCGTCGAACACGGCTGGATGGCTCGCGACGATGCTGCCCAGCGCACGCTTTCTGCGTTGCGATTCTTCATGGGCAGTGACCAGTCGGGCGGCGCGGAGGCGACCGGCCATCGCGGCTTCTATTTCCACTTCCTCGACGTGACGAGCGGCAGGCGCGTCTGGCTCTCCGAGCTGTCGCTGATCGACACCGCCTTCCTGATGGCGGGCGTGCTGACTGCGGCGACCTACTTCGATGCCGAGACGAACGCCGAAATCGAGTTGCGCCGCCTCGCCGTTGCGCTCTACGCCAGGGTCGACTGGCGCTGGGCGCAAAGTGAAGGCGCCGCAGTGGTGCACGGCTGGAAGCCCGAGTGCGGCTTCCTCCACTACGGCTGGGAAGGCTACAGCGAGGCAATCCTGCTCTACGTTCTGGGCCTCGGCGCGCCGAGGCATGCACTCACCGAAGCGAGCTTTCGGGCCTGGACCGAGACCTACCAGTGGGAGAACCTCTACGGAATCGACTTCCTCTATGCCGGCCCGCTCTTCATCCACCAGTACTCGCACGCGTGGATCGACTTTCGCGGCATCCGCGACAGCTTCATGCGCGAGAAGCACTGCGACTACTTCGAGAACAGCCGCCGCGCCACATATGTGCAGCGCGAGTACGCGATACGCAACCCGCGCGGCTTCGCCGGCTACGACGCGGACTGCTGGGGCCTGTCGGCGGGGGACGGCCCGAGCGCGAAGCCGCGCCTTGTCGAAGGTCGGCGCCAGGCGTTCTGCGGCTATGCCGCGCGCGGCATTCCCTATGGGCCCGACGACGGCACAATCGCCGGCTCGGCGACGCTCTCTTCGCTGGTGTTCGCACCCGAGATCGTCCTGCCTGCACTGCGCAGTATCGCGACGCGTGGCCCCGGCGGCGAAGGCGAGGCG
>JAYVVB010000174.1:0-3002 GCA_043787455.1 Rhizobacter sp. | reverse complement strand
TGATGACCTGCAGCACCTCGGTCGTCGCCGTCTGCCGCTCGAGCGCTTCCCGGGTCTCGTTGAACAGGCGCACGTTCTCGATCGCGATCACCGCCTGGTCGGCGAAGGGCCCGAGTGTGGCGACGTCGTGATCGTCGAAGGCGCCCGCCCCGTGCTGCAACACGGCCAGCCCGCCGATGGCCCGACCTTCGTGCACCAGCGGCGTGTAGATCGCCGAGCCGAAGCCGCTCTTGGCGCCGAGTTGAAGGAGCAACGGGTACTGTTCGGCTGCGGCCACGAGATCGGGCAGATGCAGCACGCGCACCTCGGCGACGCAGGCACCGATGGGGCTCGTGTGGTCGATCGGAACCAGCATGCCGGGCAAACCGCCGTTGCTCGCGCGAGCGCGCAAGCGCTCGCCCTCGACGAGCCAGAAGACGACGCGGCTGCCGTGCAGCAAATTGCTGCAGTTCCTGACGATGGCCTCGAACACCGGCTGCACATCCGCGGGTGAACTGGCGATGACCTTGAGGATCTCCGCGCTCGCCGTCTGCCGCTCCAGCGCCTCCTTCGTGTCGTTGAACATCTTCGCGTTCTGGATCGCGATGACGGCCTGGTCGACGAAGGTGCGCAGCATCGCCAGGTCCTTCTCGGAGAACGGCCGCGGCGGATTGCGCATGACGTTGAGCGAGCCGATGCCCTTGCCCTGCCAGAGCAGCGGCGTGACGGTGCCGGCGAAGTTGCCGTGCTCGCGCGCGACGGCCTTGATGTACTCCGGCACCTGCGGGTCTGTCAGCGTGTCTTCCCAGTAGACCGTCGAGCCGCGTTCGAGCGCCATGCCGGTGATCGTGCCGGCCGCGGGGCGCGGGTAGCTGGCCGGAGCCCAGATCGCGAAATTGCCACGGCAGGCCGTCGCATGGAGGCGCTCTTCGTCGTCGACCAGGAACAGCCCCACGTCGTTCGTGCCGAACAGGCGCGAGCAGCTGTCGAGAATGCGCTCGAACACCGGCTGGGCATCGGCCATCGAGCCGCTGATGACCTGCAGCACGTCGGCGCTGGCGGTCTGCCGTTCGAGCGCCTCCTTGGTCTCGTTGAACATCCGCACGTTCTCGATCGCGATCACCGCCTGGTCGCGAAACGACTGGGCGACGGCAATCGCCTGTTCGGTGAAGCCACCCGGCTGGTTGCGGAACAGCATCAGCACGCCGATGGACTCGCCGCCGCGCACCAGCGGCACGGCCAGCGATGCGCGTACGCCGGTGGTCTCGCGGATCCACTTCTGGCGCGGCGGCAGCTCGATGGCGTCCCAGTCTTCGATGTGGACCATCTGCCGGGAGACGATCGCCTGCGACGGGAAATTCGCGGCTGGGTCGATGAGTACCGGCTCGGTCCAGCGATCGTTCTCGAAGCCGGCCGGCGTCGCGCCGGCGCACGGCACGTAGTGGCTGCCTTCCACGCGCGAAAACGTGGCGCGGTCGCATGCCAGCAGCTTCACCGCGGTGTCGACGATGGCGTTGAACACCGGTTGGGTGTCGGTGGGCGATTCGCTGATGACACGCAGGATGTCGGCGCTGGCGGTCTGGCGGCGCAGCGCCTGCTGGGTCTCGTTGAAGAGGCGCGCGTTCTGGATCGCGATCACGGCCTGGTCGGCGAATGTCTGCGCCAGCGCCAGCTCCTTCGGCGTGAACGGCCCGATCGATCGCGCCACGCCGATGGCACCGATGCCGCGGCCTTCCCACAGCATCGGCGCGAACATCATCGAGCGGTACCCGATCAGCTTGGCCATCTTTCGCAGCACGCCTGGCACGTCGGGGCCGTCGACCAGGTCGGGCCAGTGCACCACGCGCCGTTCGCGGATGGCGATGCCGGCGGGCGTGCGCTCCACCGGCGCGGGGAAGGTGGCCGCGACGATGTCGTGCTGCGCACCCAGGTATGCGCCGATCCTCAGCTGGCCCTTCTCGTCGACCAGCAGCACGTCGAGTTCGTCGCCGCCGAACAGGTGCTTGCAGCTCTTCAGGATCTTGTCGAACACCGGCTGCGCGTCGGCAACCGAGTTGCTGATGACGGCGAGGATTTCGGCCGACGCCTTCTGCTGCTCCAGCGCTTCCTTCGTCTCGTTGAAGAGGCGCGCGCTCTCGATCGCGATGACGGCCTGGTCGGCGAAGGTCTTGAGCAGCGCCTGTTGGCGCTCGGTGTACCCGCCCTGCGGCGTGGCGTAGACGGCGATCGAGCCGAGCCCCACGCCGGCGCGCATCAGCGGCGCGAACATCTGCTGCGAGCTCGTGCCGACGAGTTCGGCCGTCTGGCGCACGCAGACCGGAACGTCGTCGCTTCCGTTCAGCACGTCGGGCAGGTTCAGCACCTGCCCGGTGAGGACGACGACCTCGGTCGCACTGCCTTCGACGGGCATCGGGAAGTGCTCGCGCCCGGCCTCGACGAACGCGTCCATCTGAGCCTGCGTCAGCGCCTGGCCGCCGAGCGTCGCCACCTGTCCGCTCGGTGTCGTCGCCCATCCTTGCATCGCCGCCAGCGTGAGCTGGCCGTCGTCACCCAACAGCTGGATGCTGACCATAAGTGCGTCGAACAGCCGCCCGCAACTCTCGGCGATCTGCGCGAACACCGGCCGCGTGTCGGCCACCGAGTGACTGATCACCTGCAGCACCCCGGCGGTGGCCGTCTGCTGCGCCAGAGCTTCCCCGGTCTCGTCGACCAGCCGCAGGTTGTCGAGCACCAGCGCGGCCTGGCCGGCGAGCATGGAGAGCAGGTCTCGATCTCGGACCGCAAAGCGGCCGAAGGCGCCTTCGATGTCGCAATAGAGGTGGCCGATCACGGCCTTGCGTGCCACCAGCGGCGCGACCATGCAGCTGCGCTGGTCGGACGGGGCGGCGCCATCGGGTCCCCGGCGCAGCCGGGCCCGGCGCGTTCTTCGTGCTTCGTCGAGCCAGGGCATGACGGCCGAGAGCAGCGCCTCGGCGCTCTCGCCTCGCGGCAGGTGCGAGCGAGCGATCCAGCGCCGGTCGCCG
>JAYVVB010000173.1:0-2919 GCA_043787455.1 Rhizobacter sp. | reverse complement strand
CGTTGGGTTGCAGGCTGACGCCGGCATAGCCCGTCGCTTCGCAGAGCCAGCCTTCGAGCTCCTGGCGCAATTGGTCGTAGCCCGCGCGCTGGTCCGCAGGCGCGAACGGATGGATCTGCGCGAATTCCGGCCAGGTGATCGGGATCATTTCGCTCGTCGCGTTCAGCTTCATCGTGCACGAGCCGAGCGGGATCATCGAGCGGTCGAGGGCGAGGTCCTTGTCGGCGAGGCGGCGCAGGTAGCGCAGCATGTCCGTTTCGCTGTGATATCGGTTGAAGACCGGATGGGCGAGGAAGGGTGAGGTCCGGCGCAGGCCTTCGGGAATCATCGGCGCGATGCCGCGCTCGAAGGCCGAGATGTCGGGCAGCGCCTGGCCGTCCTTCGCGAAGATGCGCCAGAGGGCGACGATGTCGCCCTTCGTCGTCGTCTCGTCGAGGGCGATGCCGAGCATCGTGTCGCCCCACTCGGGATAGCGGCGCAGGTTCATGCCGGCGTCGACGGCGCAGCGCGCGATCCCGGCGGTCGTGGCGCCGCTGTCGATCGTGATCGTGTCGAAGGCGCTCTCACCGCGCACCGTGCAGCCGAGCCGGCGCAGGCCGTCGGCAAGCACCGCGGTGTACGAGGCCACACGCTCGGCAATGCGCTTCAGTCCCTCAGGGCCGTGATAGACCGCGTACATGCTCGCGACGACCGCCGGCAGCACCTGCGCCGTGCAGATGTTGGACGTCGCGCGCTCGCGCCGGATGTGCTGCTCGCGCGTCTGCAGTGCGAGGCGGTAGGCGGTGGCGCCATGAGCGTCGATGCTCACGCCGACAAGGCGGCCGGGCAGGCCGCGCTTGTACTCGTCGCGGCAAGCAAGGTAGGCCGCGTGCGGGCCGCCGCAGCCCATCGGCATGCCGAAGCGCTGGGTCGTGCCGCAAGCGATGTCGGCGCCGAGCTCGCCCGGCGGCGTGACGAGCGTGAGCGCGAGCAGATCGGCGGCGACGATGAAGGCTGCGCCATGGGCGTGGATCTTCGGCGCGTCGGCGCGCATGTCGTGGAGCTGGCCGCTCGTCGCGGGCAATTGCGCGAGCACGGCGAAGTAGTCGCCGCCGACGATCAGCGTGTTCCACTCCTCGGCCGAGTTGGCGAGGACGATCGTCAGGCCGAGCGGCTCGGCGCGCGTGCGCAGGACCTCGATCGTCTGCGGATGGCAGTCACCGGCAACGACGATGATGTCGCTCTTGCACTTGACGCTGCGCCGCGCCAGCGTCATCGCCTCGGCGGCAGCGGTCGCCTCATCAAGCATCGAGGCGTTGGCGATCGCCATGCCCGTGAGGTCCGAGACCATCGTCTGGAAGTTGACGAGCGCCTCGAGCCGGCCCTGGGAAATCTCGGCCTGGTACGGCGTGTAGGCCGTGTACCAGGCCGGGCTCTCGAGCACGTTCCTGAGGATGACGCCAGGGGTGTGGGTGCCGTGGTAGCCCTGGCCGATGAAGCTCTTCAGTACCCGGTTCTTCGCCGCGATGCCCCTGAGCTCGGCCAGCGCCTCGGCTTCGCCGAGCGGGGCTGGGAGTCGCATCGGTGCCGGCCGGGCGATCGACTCCGGCACGATCTGCTCGATCAGGGCACGTCGCGACGCCGCGCCGATCACCGACAGCATGTGCTTCTCGGCGGCGGCGTCGATGCCGATGTGGCGGGCGGCGAACTCGCCGGCGGTCTCGAGCTCGGCGAGCGGTTTCAGGGCGGACATCAGCATCGTGGATTCGCAGTTCGTTTCGAGCGGGGTGACGTCAGCCGGCCTGGACCAGAGCGTCGTAGGCAGCCTGGTCCATCAGCGACGCCGCGTGTGCCGGGTCGGCCAGCTTCACCTTGAAGAACCAGCCCGCGGCGAGCGGGTCGGTGTTGGCAAGCGACGGATCGGCGCGAAGGGCCTCGTTGACCTCGACGACCTCGCCGTCGACCGGCATGTAGAGGTCGGCTGCGGCCTTCACCGACTCGACGACGCCAGCGACCTCGCCCTTCTTGAACGACGTGCCGACGGCAGGCAGGTCGACGAAGACGACGTCGCCGAGAGCCTCCTGGGCATGGACGGTGATGCCGACCGTCGCGGCGTTGGCGTCGCCGGTGTCGATCCATTCGTGTTCGGGCGTATAGAGAACGGGCATGTCGAGGACTCCTTTGGGATGAAGGCGAAGCGGCTCTCGCTTCAGCCGCGGAAATAGCGGTGCGGGGTGAACGGCAGCGGTCCGACCTGCATCGGCAGCAGCTTGCCGCGCACGTCAGCCAAAAGGCGCGTCTCGGGAACGGCCAGCGCGGTCGCGACGTACGCCAGCGCGACCGGCTTGCCGACCGTCGGCCCGATCGTTCCGCTCGTCACGCGGCCAACGTTCAAGCCGCCCGCATCGACGATGGCGCTGCCTTCGCGCACCGGCGCGCGGTCCAGGCCGACGAGGCCGACGCGCTTTCTCGCGACACCCTCGGTGAGCTGGCGGTCGATCGTCGCTGCGCCGGGGTAGCCGCCGACGCGTTCGCCGCCCGGGCGTCGGACCTTCTGGATCGCCCAGGTCAGGCCGGCTTCGACGGGAGTCGTCGTCGTGTCGATGTCGTGTCCGTAGAGGCACAGGCCCGCTTCCAGGCGCAAGGTGTCGCGCGCGCCCAAGCCGGCGGGCAGGACTTCCGGCTCGGCGAGGAGGGCGCGGGCGAGCGCCTCGGCGTCGACCTCGGCGACCGAGATCTCGAAGCCGTCTTCGCCGGTGTAGCCCGAACGCGTCGCGAAGACGTCGATGCCGGCGATGCGGGCCTCGGCGCCGCTCATGAAGGTGAGCTTCGAGAGAGACGGTGCGAGTCGCGTCATCACCGCCGCCGCTTTCGGTCCCTGCAACGCGAGGAGGGCCCGGTCGGGCATCGGCTCGACGGCGCAGCGGCTGCCGATGCGCG
>JAYVVB010000172.1:0-2873 GCA_043787455.1 Rhizobacter sp. | reverse complement strand
ATCACCATCGACAAGAGCGGCGCGAACACGGCGGCGATCACGAGCATCCGGGCCGACAGCGGGTTGGCCATCGCGATGCGTCAGTCGAAGTACCTCGATAACATCGTCGAGCGAGACCACCGCGACGTGAACCGCATCATCCGGCCGACGCTCGGCTTCAAGACCATTCGCTGCGCCCGAATCCTGATCGCCGGCATCGAGACGATGCATATGAGCCGCAAAGGCCAGCTCGGCGATATCAAGGGCCGAGCCTCGTCGGTAGCCAACCAGTTCTACTCACTGGCTTTCTGATCGGTGCCGGCCTCGCGGCCATGATTGGAATCATCGCGCTATCGCGAAAGAGCCCTTCCAGTTGTGCGCCGCGCGGCCCCAATCGGCCGTGATGTTGCGCAGCGCCAGCCAGATGAGCTTTGTTGCTGCGTCGTCGCTGGGGAAGTGCCCGCGCGACTTGACGATCTTGCGCAGCCGTGCGTTGATGCTCTCGATCGCGTTGGTCGTGTAGACCACCCGGCGCACCGCCGCTGGGGGCCGTGTAGATCGGCTTGATCGCAGCCGCGAGCAGCTTGCGGTCCTTCCAGGTCGCGTAGTTCGATGCGCAGCGGCCCGTCCTCGGTCGGCACGGTCTTGCCGCTCGTGCCGTTGCGCTGGTTGCTCACGGCCTCGGGCTTGGGCGTGCCGTTCGGGTACTCGAGGTGGTGGCCAGCTCGGCACCGAGAACGCGCTCAATCAGCGCCTTCTTGAATGCCATCGACGCAGCATTGACCGCTTCGCCGGTCATCGGCCCGCTCACGAACTGGTCAAGCCGTTTCTTGCGAATCTTCGGCAACGCCGCAGACTTGGCCGCGATCGCCGCGTTCTTGCAACCACTGAACGAGTCGACGAATGGCAAGCAGCGCCAGATCGGCCACCGCTTTGCGTGACACCTCGCAGTTGTCCCGCCATGCACGTTCTATGTTGCATAGTTCAGGCCATCCCTAGGTCGCGCAGGACTCCGTGCGGCCGGCGGTCATGAGGCAGCTGCTGTCCGAAGTCGCGGCCCGGCCCGGCTCGGCGACACGGTCGCGGTCTGCAAGAAGTCGTACGTGCCTCCGCGCGTGCTCGAAGTCCTCACCAAGGCCGCCGACGGCGCAACCGTCGCCCGCCTCGAGAAGTCCCGACGCCGGGCTGGACTCTCCGCCGCGGAGTGGCGCTTCCTCGCGTTCCTGACCCGGAGCTGACCCGAGGGGCAGGGGCTTGCCAGCCGGACCCTCGCCACCTACACTTTTATCTACCGGTCGGTCGACGATGTTTTTGCCATCACGGTGCCGGAAGGAGACATCGCTTGGCAGAGCTACTCGTCCGCATCGCTCAATCGGGCAGCGTCCGCACCATGGCGCTCAACCGGCCGCAGGCGCTCAACAGTTTCACCGAAGCGATGCACGTCGAGTTGCGGGCGGCCCTAGACGCCGCCGCCGAAGACCAGAGCGTCCGCTGCGTCGTCGTCACCGGCACCGGCCGAGGCTTTTGCGCCGGGCAGGACCTCGCCGATCCTTCGGTCGCGCCGACGCGCGACGGGGCCGCGGCGCAGGTCGACGTCGGCGCGGCGATCGAGCGCTTCTACAAGCCGCTGGCGCTGCGCATCCGTTCGATGCCCGTGCCGGTGGTGGCCGCGGTCAACGGTGTCGCCGCGGGCGCCGGAGCCAACTTCGCGCTCCTCTGCGACATCGTCGTCGCCGCGCGCTCGGCGAGCTTCATCCAGGCGTTCTCGAAGATCGGCCTTGTTCCCGATTGCGGCGGCACATGGCTGCTGCCGCGCCTGATGGGTCGCGCCAACGCGTTGGCGCTGGCGATGCTCGGCGACAAGCTCATGGCCGAGGACGCGGTGCGGCTCGGCCTGATCTGGAAGTGCGTCGACGACGCCGCGTTCCCGGCCGAGGTCGAGGCGCTCGCGACGCGTCTGGCGACAATGCCCACGCGCGCCCTCGTCGCCACGCGCAAGGCTCTCGACGATTCGCAGCAGCTCGATCTCGCCGCGGCCCTCGGCCTCGAGGCGGACGTGCAGCGAACGCTCGGCGCCGCTCCCGATTTCGCCGAAGGCGTGGCCGCGTTCATGGCCAAGCGTCCGGCCGTGTTCTCCGATCGCTAGCCTGCCGTGGTGCACGCGATGACAGCGGACACGAGCGCAGCCGGCCCTTCGGTCGAGGCCGTCGGCGCGCACATGTTCGCCGCCGACCGCGCCTCGCGCGGCCTCGGCATGCGCATCGTCGCGCTCGGCGCCGGCACGGCGAGGCTCGAGATGGCGGTGCGCGACGACATGCTGAACGGTCACGACATCTGCCACGGCGGCTTCATCACGACGCTCGCCGACTCGGCCTTCGCCTTCGCCTGCAACTCGCGCAACCAGCTGACGGTCGCCGCCGGCCTCAGCGTCGACTTCCTTGCCCCGGTGAAGCGCGGCGAGGTGCTGACGGCCGACGCCGTCGAGTTGTCGCTGCGCGGCCGCAGCGGCGTCTACGACATCGTCGTCACGAACCAGGATGGTGTGCGCGTGGCGCTCGTGCGCGGTCGTTCCGCGAGCCTGCGCGGGCGCACTGTGATGCCGATCTCCGAAAGCGGTGCGAAGGCGGACGCGGCGTGACCGTCCGCCAGCCCTTGCCCGGCGAGCTCGAGCCGATCGAGCGCGCCAGTCGCGACGAGCTGCGCGCGCTGCAGCTCGAGCGCATGCGATGGAGCCTGAAGCACGCCTACGACAACGTGTCGCACTACCGCCGTGCATTCGACGCCAAGGGCGTCCGTCCCGACGATCTGCGCGAGCTGTCGGATCTCGCCAAATTTCCGTTCACGGTCAAGAGCGACCTGCGCGACAACTATCCGTTCGGGCTCTTCGCGGTGCC
>JAYVVB010000171.1:0-4563 GCA_043787455.1 Rhizobacter sp. | reverse complement strand
GACAGCGCGGCCGGCAGCAGGCCCAGTCCGGCCATCAGCGCCGTCATCAGGATGGGCCGCATCCGAATGACCGCCGCTTCCAGGATCGCCTGCGCGGTGTTGGCGCCACTGCGCGCACGCTGGATCACCTCCTCGACCAGGATCACTCCGTTCTGCACCGAAATGCCGGCGACCGCAATGAAGCCGACGGCCGCTGAGACCGACAAGTGCAGGCCCGCAAGAGCGAGCGCCGCGAGACCCCCAACCAGCGTGAAGGGCACCACCCCCAGGACGAGACCGGCCAGCAGAACGGAGCGGAACGCCCAGAACAGCAGCGAGAAGATCAGCAGCGCCGTGAGCGGCACGATCACCGCCAGCCTCCGGGTGGCGCGCTCGGAGTTCTCGAACTGCCCGCCCCAGACAAGGTCGTAGCCCGGCGGCAATTGCACCTGTTCGGCGACCACGCGCTGCGCTTCGGCCACGAAGCTGCCCTGGTCGCGCCCCAGCAGGTTGACCTTGACGATCACGGCGCGCGAGCCCGAATCACGCAGGATGCGCGAGGCACCCTCGCGCACCTCCACGCTCGCCACGTCGCCGAGCGCGATCGTGCCGGGCCCGTTGCCAACCTGCGTGCCGGGCAACGCGAGCTGCAGCGCGCGCACGGCGTCCACGCCGAGCCGGTTTTTCTGCGCCAGGCGCACGACCACATCGAAGCGCCTATCGGCCTCATAGAAGCTCGTGACCGCCGCGCCCGACATCGCCTCATTGACCAGCGTGGTCACGTCGTTAATGGCCAGGCCGTAGCGGGCCCGACGCTGCCGGTCGGGAGTGATCACCAGCTCGGCCTGGCCGCCGATACGGGTGGTGTCGACGTCGGTCTCGCCGCGGATGCCGTTGATCACCGCGGCCACCTGCGTGGCCTTCTGGTCGAGGATGTCGAGGTTGTCACCGCTGATCTTCGCAACGATCTCGCCGCGAAAGCCCGAGAGCGACTCTTCGACGTTGTCCTGGATCACCTGCGAGAAGTTGGTCGAGATGCCGGGGATGCGCGCGAGCTGGCCCGACATGTCGGCGACCAGCTCATCTTTGGAGCCGAAGCGCCAGCTGCCCCGCGGCTTCAGGTCGACCAGGATCTCGAGGTTGTTCGGGCCCTTGGGGTCGGAGCCGTCGTCCGGTCGCCCCACCTGCGCAATGACGTGCGCGACCTCGGCATAGCCCAGCAGCAGCTTGCGCACCCGGCCTTCGATCGCCTTGGTGGTCTCTAACGCAGCCGATGTCGGCAAGGTCACGGTGAGCCAGATGTTGCCCTCGTCGAGCTTGGGCAGGAACTCGCTGCCGAGCTGCGGCGCCAGCACGAGGGCGATCACCACCGGCACCGCCGACAGCAGGAGCGTGAGCCGCGAGCGCCGCATCGTGTGGGCCACGAGCCCGCGGTAGCGCCGCTGCAGGCGCTCCAGCCAGGACTTGTGCTTCTCGGCGAGCGTCTGACGCTGCAGCGCGAACGAGAGCAGCGTGGGCACCAGCGTGAAGGTCAGCAGCACGGCGCCGATCAGCGCGAAGCTCAGCGTCAGCGCCACTGGCGTGAAGATCTTCCCTTCGACGCGCTGGAAGGTGAAGATGGGTACGAAGGCCAGGATGATGATGGCCTTGGAGAAAAGCACAGGGCGAGCCAGATCGGACATCGTGCGCTGCAGCATGCCCATGCGCTGGTGCCGCGCTTCGGAAGAGGCCATCCCCCCAGCGGCCCCATCACCTGCCGCCTTGACGGCCAGCCGCACCATCAGCGCTTCGACGATCACGACAGCGCTGTCGATGATGATGCCGAAGTCGACCGCGCCGAGCGAGATCAGGTTGGCCGACACGCCACGTGCGTTCATCAGGATGAAGGCGAACAGCAGCGCGAGCGGGATGACCGTGGCTACGATCAGCGCTGCGCGCAAGCTCGAGAGGAACACGATCAGCACCGCCATCACGAGCATCGCACCCACCACGAGGTTCTCCGCCACGGTCGAGACCGTGTGCCGCACGAGCTCGGTGCGGTCGTAGATCGGCACGATGCTCACGCCCTTGGGCAACTTGGCCTGCAGCAGTGCGATGCGGCGCTTCAGCTCGGCGTTGATCTTCGCGGGGTCGCCGCCCTTGGTCATCGAGACGATGCCTTCGATGATGCTGTCGCGCTGGTCGGCGCCCACGTAGCCGTAGCGGGGGCGCTCGCCCTCGCGAACCTCGGCCACATCGGCGACCGTGATGGTGCGGCCCTGGCGCGCAGCGACCACCGCGCTGCGGATGTCGGCCAGGCTCGTTAACAAGCCGCCCGAGCGCACCACCAGCGAGGCATCACCCTGGCGCAGCAGACCGCCGCCGGCGTTGCCGTTGGCATTGCCCACGGCTTGGTTGAGCTGATCGAGCGTGACCTGATATTTGCGCAGCAGCAGCGGGTCGACCTCGATCTGGTACTCCCTGATCGCGCCGCCGAAGCTTACGATGTCGGCCACGCCGGGCGTCTGGCGGAGTGCAGGCCGCACGGTCCAGTCTTGCAGCGTCCGCACTTGCGCATCCGAGAGGCCGGGGGCGTCGATGGTGTAGCGGTAGACCTCGCCGACGGCGGTGGAGAGCGGCGCGAGCTGCGGCTGCACGTTGGGCGGCAGCATCACCGTCGCGAGCTTTTCCGTGACCTGCTGGCGGGCAAAGTAATCGTCGGTGCCGTCGGCGAAGGTCAGGGTCACGATCGAGAGGCCGGCCATGGTCACCGAACGCACATTGGTGAGTTTGGCAATACCCGAGACCTCACGCTCGATCGGCAGAGTGACGGCACGCTCCATGTCCTGCGGCGCCTGCCCCGGCAGCTGCGAGATGACCTGCACCTGTACGTCCTGCACATCGGGGAAAGCCTCGATCGGCAGGTTGGCCAGCGCATAGGCGCCGAAGCCCACGAGCGCAGCCACCAGCACTAGCACGAAGACGCGCTGCGTGAGCGCGAAGGCAACGAGCCGGTCGATCATGGCGCGCCGCGTGCGCGGGCGCTGAGGTCGGCATCGAGCAGCAGCGCCCCCCGGGTGACGACGCGTTCGCCGCTCTCCAAGCCGCTGCCGACGACGCTGGACTCGCCGCCCTGCGTGAGCAGGCCCACTTTGCGCCGGCGGAAGTCACCCGCGCCGGCCTCGACGAAAAGGTAGGTGTAGAGCCCATGGTTCACGAGCGCATTGTTCGGAACGCGGGCGGCCAGGCCGCTGCCCTGCATGGCCTGGGCACGGACGAACATTTCGGGCAGCAGCTTGCCTTCGGGGTTGGCCAGCGTGGCGCGCGCCGTCACGCGGCGGGTGTTCACATCGACCACCTGGCCCATCTGCACCACCTGGGCATCGAACCGCTCGCCCGGGTAGGCATCGCTCTCCACCTCCACCGCGTGGCCGGGACGGATGCGCCCAAGCAGCTTCTCGGGCACGTCGATCATCAGCCAGAGGCGCTTCGGGTCGGTCACCACGAAGAGTGGCGCGGCGAGGCTCGGGCTCACCTCCAGCGAGGGCGTGGCGTTGCGTTCGGCGACCACACCGGCGATCGGGCTCACCAGTTGCACGCGCTGGCCGGCGAGCGGCGCGCCGCGCGGGTTGAGATTCTTCAGGCGCTGCTCGGCGCGCTCGGTTTCGGCATGGGCCACGGCGAGGTCGGCCTGCAGCGATTCCCAATCCTTCTGCGACACGGCGTCGCCGGCCACCAGGTCACGCGCCCGCTCCAGCACGAGACGTTTGCGCTGTTCGTCGGCACGCGCCTTGTTGTGGTCGGCTATCGCCGTGCCCACGTCGGGCGAGTCGATCTCGGCCAGCACCTGGCCGGCTTTCACCGCATCGCCGGGCGAGGCCTTGAGGGCGACGATGCGACCCGCGTAGCTCACGGCGATGCGTGCAGTGCGGTCGTCGTCGTAGGCCACGCGGGCGTTCAGCACATCGGCCAGCGGCACGGGCGAGAGCGCGATCGCCTGGCTCTGGATCATGTCCAGCTGCGGCGCGCCGGGCGGGTAGTGCATCACATTGACGCTGGCGCTCGGGGCCGGCGCTTTTTTTTCGGCCAACGGCTCGGCGGGACGGCCGCAGCCGGCGAGCAGCGAAAGAGCGAGTACGAAAAAGGCAACTGCGGCGGCGCGCGTCCCCGGTGCGGCCCGGTTTTTTTTCATGCAGTGTCCTGTGGTTAGACGCGATGCGGGCTGTAGCGCGAAGGCCGCGAGCCTGGTTGCTTCGGCGCAGACGCTATCGACGCTACCTTTCAGGAAGCTATCGACAACACGCCACGCAGGGCGACTCAACCCGCTGCGCGTCGCCGTGCCCTAAGCTGCCAGCCGGTGGCCTTGTCGGCCGTTCCCCAGGTGACGACCCCTCGTGCGCTTGCTCCTGATCGAAGACGACGCCGTGATCGCACGCGAGCTGCAGATGCGCTGGGCTGCGCATGGCTGGGCCGTGCACCCCTGCGGCACGCTGGCCGAGGCCGATGCGGCGCTCGACGGCGAAGGCGCAAAGCGATTCGAACTCATCGTGCTCGACCTGGGCCTGCCCGACGGCGACGGCCTGGTGTGGCTGGTGCGGCTGCGCC
>JAYVVB010000170.1:0-3418 GCA_043787455.1 Rhizobacter sp. | reverse complement strand
ATGCATCGCCGCACCGAACATGCCGCGCTCGGAAGTCGTCGCTCTCGAGTACCTCGGCAGCTATCGCGTCGACGCGGTCACTGCTGCGACGAAAACGCGCTGCGCCCACCTGTTCCTGATGGCGACCGAGCCGACTCCCGACGCCTCCTGGCACCTCATCGGCCGCGAGTACCGCAACCGCAGCAACGACGACCTCACCCTTCTCTATCGCCGCGCCGAACGCCACTGAGCGCGCCCACTCGGCGAACGGCGAGCCTCAGGGCGCGGCCAGCTCGGCGGTGCCCGCGCCGCCTTCGACCGGAGCCGTGTCCTCGCTCGGCAAGGTCTCGGGGACACGAACGCGCGCCGCAGGAAAGACGAGACGGAACGTCGAGCCGCGATCGGGCTCGCTCGCGATGTCGAGCTCGCCGCCATGCCGCTGCATCACATGCTTGACGATCGCCAGGCCGAGCCCCGTGCCGCCCGATTCGCGCGAGCGGCTGCTGTCGACGCGGTAGAAGCGCTCGGTCAGTCGCGACAGATGCGGTCGGGCGATGCCGCAGCCGGTGTCGACAACGGCGATCTCGCCCTGGCCGTTCTCGGCGATCTTCCAGTTCACCTCGATGCGACCGCCGTCGGGCGTGTAGCGAATGGCGTTGTTGACGAGGTTGCCGACGGCGCTGTGCAGCTCGACGTCGCTGCCGGCGATCTGTGCGTGGCCGGCGTCGCCGAAGACGATCGCATGACGCCCCGCCGACAGGGCCCGAGCCTCGGCTTCGACCTGGGCCAGGATCGCCGCCACCCGCACCCATTTGTCGGCCGTCGGCCGCGGGCTGCCTTCGAGCCGGGCCAGGGTGAGCAGGTCGGCGACGAGGCTGCCCATGCGCTCGGCCTGCCGGCTCATCAGCGTGATCACGCGCTTCTGCTCGACCTCGGTGAGCGGCAAGTTGCGCATCGTCTCGAGAAAGCCCGACAGCACGGTCAGCGGCGTGCGGATCTCGTGCGAGACATTGGCGACGAAGTCGCGCCTCATGGCGTCCGAGCGCTCGCGCTCGGTCATGTCCTGCGACAGGACCAGCTTCGAGTCGGTGCCGTAGCGCCGGATCTGCACCTGCAACTGGCCGCGGCCGCGCGGCTCCTGGAACGACACCGGCTCGTCGAAGTTGCCCGCCTGCAGATACGACACGAAGGCGGGCGAGCGGATCAGGTTGGTGACTCGCTGGCGCCGGTCACGCTGCGGATCGAGGCCGAAGTGATCGGCCGCGCGCGCGTTGCACCACTCGATCTCGTCGGCCGGATCGAGCAGGAGCACGCCGTTCGGCGACGCTTCCATCGCCGAAACGAACTGGGCCAGGCGCATGCGCTCGACCGCGGCGTTGCGCTCGAGCGCGCGCAGGCTCCGCTCGATGCGATAGCCGATCTCGCCCCAGAATCCCGAGTCGCGCGGCGCCGTGTCCTGCTGTGATCCGCGCAGCCAGTTCATCAGGCGCCAGCCGCGCAGCGAGTCGACGGCGACGATCACGGCGAAGCCGAGAACGCCCATGAGCAATGCACCGATCAGCACGGCCTGCCGGCCGCCCGCGAGCAGGCCGAAGAACGCGCCGGCGACCATGCACAGCAGCCCGGCGACGAAACGAGGCAGCAACCAGGCCATGCTGCGACGATAGTCTCGGGCCCTACGCCGTCGCGGCGTGGGCGTGCGTGAGCCGGTAGCCGGCGCCGCGCACGGTCTCGATCATGTGCTGGCACGAGACCGCGCCGAGCGCCTCGCGCAGACGCTTGACGTGAACGTCGACAGTACGCTCCTCGATGAACACGTGATCGCCCCAGACCCGGTCGAGGAGCTGGGCGCGGCTGTGCACGCGCTCGGGATGGGTCATGAGGAAGTGAAGGAGCTTGAACTCGGTCGCGCCGATCTTGACCTCGCGGCCCAAGCTCGTGACGCGTCGTGTCGCCGGGTTGATGGTGAGGGCGCCGACTTCGACCGCGGAGTCGAGCGCTTCGGGAGCGCGCCGGCGCAGCAACGCACGGATCCGGGCGAGCAGCTCGTTCGCAGAGAACGGTTTGGTGAGGTAGTCGTCGGCGCCGGCATCGAGGCCCGAGATCATGTCGCTCTCCTCGGCCCGGGCGGTGAGCATGATGATCGGCAGCGAGCGCGTGCGCGGCTCGGTGCGCCAGCGACGCGCCAGCGCCAGACCGCTCTGGCCGGGCAACATCCAGTCGAGCACCACGAGACTCGGCAGCACGCCGTCGACGGCGACCTGGGCCTGCTCGGCGTCGCCGGCGATCGTCACCTCGAAGCCGGCGTGGCGCAGGTTGATCGAGATCAGCTCGGCGATCGCCGATTCGTCTTCGACGACGAGGATGCGACTCATGCGCGGCGCTCCGGGTCAGCGGACAAGGCTCTCGACCATTCCCACCGGATTGTGGCGAACGTCGGTGCCCTTGACGATGTAGATAATCTGCTCGGCGAGATTCTTGGCATGGTCGCCGACCCGCTCGATCGCCTTGGCGACGAAGATCAGGTCGATGCTCGACGAGATCGTGCGCGCGTCTTCCATCATGAAGGTGATGAGCTTGCGCAGCAGGCCCTCGAACTCCTGGTCGATGAGATCGTCGCGCTTGAGAACCTCGACGGCACGGTCGACGTCGAGGCGGGCGAAGGCGTCGAGCGCCTTTCGCAGCTGCGACACGGCGAGCTCCGATTCGTAGACCAGGTCGCTGACCGGCAGGCGCATCCGGCTTGAGACGCCCGAGTTGACGAGACGCTGAACCGTGCGCGCGATCCGGGCCGCCTCGTCGCCGACGCGCTCGAGGTTGGCGATCGTCTTCGAGATCGCGATCAGGAGGCGCAGGTCGCGCGCCGTCGGCTGGCGCCGGGCGATGATGGTCGAGAGGTCGAGGTCGATCTCGACCTCGGTCTGGTTCACTCGTGCTTCGGTGGCGAGCACCTCGGCGGCGATGTCGCTGCTGAAGTTCACCAGCGCGTGCACCGCGCGGGCGACCTGCGATTCCACCAGGCCGCCCATCTCGAGCACGCGCGTGGAGATGCCGGTGAGCTCGGCGTCGAATTGGGTCGAAAGATGGCGATCGGTCATGGTGGTTTTCGCTTCAGCCGAAGCGTCCGGTGATGTAGTCCTCGGTGTCCTTCTTTTTCGGACGCATGAAGACGTCCTGAGTGCGGCCGAACTCGATCAGGTCGCCGAGGTACATGTAGGCGGTGAAGTCGGAGCAGCGCGCGGCCTGCTGCATGTTGTGGGTGACGATGACCACCGTGTAGTCGTTCTTCAGCTCGTGGATCAGCTCCTCGATCTTGCCGGTCGAGATCGGGTCGAGTGCAGAGCAGGGCTCGTCGAGCAGCAGCACCTCGGGCTTGATCGCGATGCCGCGGGCAATGCACAGCCGCTGTTGCTGGCCGCCTGACAGGCCCGAGCCGCTC
>JAYVVB010000169.1:0-7438 GCA_043787455.1 Rhizobacter sp. | reverse complement strand
TGGGGCGGCTATGCGCTGCTCCTGATCGTCGCGCCGCTGGTCTTTCGCAGCAGCCTCGACCAGTCGATCCTGACGCAGATCGGCATCGCCATCGTGGCCTGCCTTTCGTACAACATGCTGCTCGGCCAGGGCGGCATGCTGAGCTTCGGCCACGCCGTGTACACCGGCTTCGCGAGCTTCGTCGCCGTGCATGCGATGCTCGGCGTCGCCGACGGCTCGTTCCCGATCCCGATGGCGCTGGTGCCGATCGTCGGCGGCTTCGCCGGCCTTGTCTTCGCGCTGCTGCTGGGCTACGTCACGACCAAGAAAGCCGGGACGACGTTCGCGATGATCACGCTCGGCCTGGGCGAACTCGTCGCGGCCACCGTGCTCATGATCCCGGAGTTCTTCGGCGGCGAAGGGGGCATCTCGGCGAACCGCACCGGCGGCAGGTCCTTCCTCGGCCTCACGTTCGGGCCGCAGATCCAGGTCTACTACCTGATCGCGATCTACGCCTTCATCTGCACCGTGGCGATGTACGCGTTCACGCGCACGCCGCTCGGCCGGATGCTCAACGCCGTGCGCGACAACCCGGAGCGAGTCGAGTTCATCGGCTACAGCACGCAGCGCGTGCGTTACTTCTCGTTCGTCATCGCGGGCTTTTTCGCCGGCGTCGCCGGCGGCATGTACGCGATCAACTTCGAGATCGCGACGGCCGAGGTCGTCGGCACGGCGCGCTCGGGCGCGTACCTGCTCTTCACCTTCCTCGGCGGCGCGACCTTCTTTTTCGGGCCGATCATCGGCGCCGTGCTGATGGTCGTCGGCTTCGCCCTCTTCTCGGAGATGACCAAGGCCTGGCAGCTCTACCTCGGCCTCATCTTCCTGTTCATGGTGATGTATGCGCCGGGCGGCATCGCCAGCCTGATCATGATGAATCTTCGCGTCGCCGCGCACAAGAAGCTGCACCGACTCTGGGGCTGGTACGCGGCGCTCGCCGCGACCGCATTCGTGATGCTCGCGGGCTTGGCGGCGCTGATCGAGATGGTGTATCGGCAGCAGTTCGGATCGAGCGGCGAGTCGTCGCTGCGCTACCTCGGCGTCACGCTCGACAGCGCGAGTCTGGCGAGCTGGGTGCTGGCGCTCGGCGTCGCGGCCGCTGGCGTCCTCGCCTTCGAGTTCGTTCGCCGCCGCTTCGCCCTGACCTGGGGTCGGATCCAGTCAGAAATCGAGGCGACGATGACGTTCAAGGAGCCGACTCCATGAACGGTACGCCGGCGATCGAGCTCAAGGACTTGCGCAAGTCGTTCGGCAAGACCGAGATCATCCGCGGCTGCGACCTGGCGGTGGCGCCGGGCGAGCGCGTGGCGATCATCGGCCCGAACGGCGCCGGCAAGTCGACGCTTTTCAACCTCATCAGCGGCCGCTTCGGCGCCACCAGCGGCGAGATCCTGCTCAACGGCAAGCGTATCGACGGGCTCCTGCCGTACGAGATCAACCGCCTCGGCCTGGCGCGGAGCTTTCAGATCACCAACATCTTCGGGCGCCTGTCGGTGTTCGAGAACCTGCGCTGTGGCCTGCTCTGGAAGATGGGCTACCGCTATGCCTTCTGGAAGTTCCTGTCCCGTCTGGCCGACGCCAACGAGCGCGCCGAGCGGCTGCTGAAGATGATCCGCCTCGAGCGGAAGCGCGACACGCTGGCGATGAACCTCACCTACGCCGAGCAGCGCGCTCTCGAGATCGGCATCACGATCGCCGGCGGCGCCGACGTCGTCCTGCTCGACGAGCCCACCGCCGGCATGAGCAAGAGCGAGACGGCACGCTTCATCGACCTGATCCGCGAGGTGACGGTCGGCAAGACGCTCCTCACCGTCGAGCACGACATGGGCGTGGTCTTCGGCCTGGCCGACAAGATCGCTGTGCTCGTCTACGGCGAGGTCATCGCCTTCGACGTGCCCGAGGCAGTGCGCGCCAATCCGCGCGTGCAGGAGGCGTACCTTGGGTCGGCGACCCAAGGCACGCCTTCGGTTGACGGGGCTTCTCCCTCCCCAACCCCTCCCTCCGAGAGGGAGGGGTTCGCCGGCTCGTGTCCTGCCGAACCATGAGTACGTTGCTGCGGTTGGCGGGAGTGCACGCGTATTACGGCAAGAGCCACATCCTGCACGGCGTCGACCTGGCCGTGGGCGAGGGCGAGATCGTCGCCCTGCTCGGACGCAACGGCTCGGGCCGCTCGACGACGGTGAAGACGATCATGGGCCTGGTCCACGGCGAGGGTTCGATCCGCCTGCGCGACGAGGAGATCCTCGGCCAAAAGACCTTCGACATCGCCCATCGCGGCATCGGCTACGTGCCCGAGAACCGCGACATCTTTCCCAAGCTCACGGTGCACCAGAACCTGCAGCTCGGCGAGAAGCGAGGCAAGAAGACGCCGCGCTGGTCGTTCGACGACATGTACCGCATGTTCCCGCGCCTGAAGGAGCGCGAGCACACCGAGGCTGGCGTGCTCTCGGGCGGCGAGCAGCAGATGCTCACGCTCTGCCGCACGCTGATGGGCGACCCCGACCTGATCATGATCGACGAGCCCACCGAGGGCCTGGCGCCGAAGATCGTCGAGCTTGTCGCGGGCTACCTGAAGACCTTGAAGGAGCGTGGCGTGTCGGTGCTTCTGGTCGAGCAGAAGCTGACGATCGCGCTGGCGATCTCCGAGCGCTGCTACGTCATGGGCCACGGCGCGATCGTCTTCGAAGGCACGCCGGCGGCGCTGCTCGGCAACGTCGAGATCCGCAAGGAGTGGCTCGAGGTCTGAAGGCCAACGAGCCGGGCGCGCTGCAAGGCGCGTTGTCGCCGCTGGGACAAGGAAATCGCGAGACCGACGCCTAGAATCGAACGAACGTTCTTTTTTCCCGTCGGGCCCCGACGGACGACTTCACGAGGATCTGACATGAGCGCCAATTACGAGCTGCGCGGCGACGTCGCCGTTGTCACAATGGACAACCCGCCGGTCAACGGCCTCGGCTACGACACGAGGCGAGGCATTCTCGACGGCCTGGCGCGCGCGCTCGCCGACGCGGCGGTGAAGGCGATCGTCGTCACCGGCGCCGGCAAGGCGTTCTCGGGCGGCGCCGACATCCGCGAGTTCGGCTCGCCCAAGGCGAGCGCCGAGCCCAATCTGCTCTCGGTGATCGCCGCGCTCGAGGCGAGCCCCAAGCCGATCGTCGCCGCCGTGCACAGCGTCGTGATGGGTGGCGGCCTCGAGCTCGCGCTCGGCTGCCACTACCGCGTCGCAGCGAAGGGCACGCAGGTCGCGCTGCCCGAAGTCAAGATCGGCCTCATCCCAGGCGCCGGCGGCACGCAGCGGCTGCCGCGCGTGCTCGGCGTCGAGACGGCACTCAACATGATCGTCAGTGGCGAGCCGGTGAAGAGCGAGATGCTGGCCCAGCTTGCGGGGCAGAAGCTCTTCGACAAGATCGTCGACGCCGATGTCGTCGACGCCGCCGTCGCGTTTGCGCGCGAGAAGGCCGACGTGCGGCCGCTGCCGATCGTGAGCCAGCTGAAGGTGAGCTATCCGAACGCCGATGCGTATTTCCAGTTCGCGCGCAACACGGTCGGCGCGATGTCGAGGAATTTCCCGTCGCCGCTGAAGTGCGTCGACGCCGTCGCCGCGTCCGTCAAGATGAAGTTCGCCGACGGCATGAAGCTTGAGCGCGAGCTCTTCATGGCCCTCATGCTGACGCCCGAGTCGAAGGCGCTGCGCCACGCCTTCATGGCCGAGCGCGCGACGACCAAGATCCCCGACGTTCCCGCGGACACGGCGACGCGCGCCATCAAGAAGGTCGCCGTCATCGGCGCCGGCACGATGGGCGGCGGCATCGCCATGAACTTCCTCAACGCCGGCATCCCGGTCGTGATGCTCGAGATGAAGCAGGAAGCGCTCGACAAGGGTGTCGGCATCCTGCGCAAGAACTACGATGCCCAGGTCAAGAAAGGCAAGCTCAAACAGGACAAGCTCGACGAGCGCATGGCGCTTCTGTCGACGACCCTGAAGTACGACGACCTCAAGGACGCCGATCTCGTCATCGAGGCCGTGTTCGAGGACATGAAGGTCAAGGAGCAGGTGTTCAAGACGCTCGACGAGGTGATGAAGCCGGGCGCGATCCTGGCGTCCAACACGTCGACGCTCGACCTGAACAAGATCGCCGCGTTCACGAAGCGCCCCGAGGACGTGATCGGGATGCACTTCTTCAGCCCGGCCAACGTCATGAAGCTGCTCGAGGTCGTTCGCGGCGCCAAGACCGCCAAGGATGTGCTCGCGACGGTGATGCAGCTCGGCAAGAAGATCAAGAAGACTTGCGTCGTCTCCGGAGTCACCGACGGCTTCATCGGCAACCGCATGATCGAGCAGTACTCGCGCCAGGCGGGCTTTCTGCTGGAGGAGGGCGCGACGCCCGAGCAGGTTGACAAGGCGATGGAGAAGTTCGGCATGGCGATGGGGCCGTTCCGCATGGGCGACCTCGCCGGCAACGACGTCGGCTGGTACATCAGGAAGCGCCGCTACGTCGAGAAGCCCGACATCCGCTATTCGAAGACCGCGGACCTCCTGTGCGAGCTCGGCCGCTTCGGCCAGAAGACGAGCGCCGGCTGGTACGACTACGTGCCTGGCAAGCGCGACGCGATCCCGAGCAAGGTCGTCACCGACATGATCGAGAAGCATCGCACGGGTCTCGGCATCAAGGCGAGGAAGATCGGCGACGAGGAGATCGTGCAGCGTTTGGTGTACGCGCTGGTCAACGAGGGCGCGAAGATCGTCGACGAGGGCATCGCGATGCGCGCGAGCGACGTCGACATGGTCTATCTCACGGGCTACGGCTTCCCGCTGTTCCGCGGCGGGCCGATGAACTACGCCGACCAGCAGGGGCTCTTCAACGTCGTCGAGTCGATGAAGCGCTTCGGCGCGAATCCGCTCGACGACCAGAAGTTCTGGCAGCCGGCGCCGCTGCTCGCGAAGCTCGCCGACGAAGGAAAGTCGTTCAGCTGATATTGCCCTCACCCCAGCCCTCTCCCGCGAGCGGGAGAGGGCGCCCCCATCCGGAGTACACGCCATGACCAGCGCCGTGATCGTTTCCACCGCCCGCACCCCGCTCGCCAAGAGCTGGAAGGGCGCATTCAACATGACCCACGGCGCGACGCTCGGCGGCCACGCCGTCAAGGCCGCGGTCGAGCGCGCCGGCATCGACGCCACCGAGGTCGACGACGTCATCATGGGTTGCGCCACGCCCGAAGGTGCGACCGGCAGCAACATTGCGCGCCAGATCGCCCTGCGCGCCGGCCTGCCGGTCACGACCAGCGGCATGACCGTCAACCGCTTCTGCTCGAGCGGCCTGCAGACGATCGCGATGGCCGCGCAGCGCGTCATCGCCGGCGAGAACGACGTCGTCGTCGCCGGCGGCGTCGAGTCGATCTCGTGCGTGCAGAACGAGGCCAACAAGCACATGATCGCCGACCCGTGGCTGGTCGAGCACAAGCCCGAGATCTACTGGAACATGCTGCAGACGGCCGAACAGGTCGCCAAGCGCTACAAGATCGGGCGCGAGCGCATGGACCGCTACGGCGCCGAGAGCCAGCAGAGGGCGACGGCCGCGCGCGATGCAGGCCGCTTCGACGCCGAGCTGATCTCGGTGACCACGCTCGCCGGCGTCGCCGACGCGGTGATGGGTCTGCGCACGAAGGAAGTGACGATCAAGGCCGACGAAGGCATTCGCGCGGGGACGACGTACGAAGGCATCAAGGACATCAAGCCGGCGATTCCTGGCGGCGTCATCTCGGCCGGCAATGCGAGCCAGTTCAGCGACGGCGCCGGCGCCGTCGTGGTGATGAACGAGAAGCTAGCCGAGCAGCGCGGCCTGAAGCCGCTCGGCCGTTTCCTCGGCTTCGCCGTCGCCGGCTGCGAGCCCGACGAGATGGGCATCGGCCCGGTGTTCGCGGTGCCCAAGGTGCTGAAGCGCCTCGGCCTCACGGTCGCCGACATCGACCTCTGGGAGCTCAACGAGGCCTTCGCCGTTCAGGTCCTCTACTGCGCCGACAAGCTCGGCATCCCGATGGACAAGCTCAACGTCGACGGCGGCGCGATCGCCGTCGGCCATCCGTACGGCGTCAGCGGCCAGCGGCTCACCGGACACGCGCTGATCGAAGGCAAGCGGCGCGGCGCCAAGCGCGTCGTCGTCACGATGTGCATCGGCGGTGGCATGGGCGCTGCGGGCGTGTTCGAGGTCCTCTGAGCGGCCGAACGGCAAGGACCGTCGCGTGAGCTATCGCCGCACCGTCGACTTCCTCCTGAACGACTGGCTCGACGTCGCCGGGTTGCAGTCGCGCTTGCGCTTCGCCGAGCACTCGCGCGAGACTTTCGACTCGGTGCTCGACACCTGCGAGAAGATCGCGCGTGAGAAGTACGCGCCCTTCAACCGTCTCGTCGATACGGAGGAGCCCTGGTTCGACGGCGAGAAAGTGCATCTGCCGCAGGCGAGCCACGACGCGGCGCGGGCTTACTCCGAGTCGGGCATGCTCGCGGCGGCGCAGGACTACGAGATCGGTGGCATGCAGCTGCCTTGCGTCGTCGAGATGGCGGCGAACAGCTTCTTCTCGAAGGCCGGCATCGGCATCGGCGGCGGCGGGATGCTGACGAGCGGCAACGCCAACCTGCTCATGGCGCACGGCACGCCGATGCAGCAGGAGGTGTTCGCGAAGAACGAGTTCGCCGGGCGCTTCTCGGGGACGATGTGCTTGTCGGAGCCGCAGGCCGGGTCGAGCCTGTCGGACATCGTCACGCGCGCTGTGCCCGACGGCGCCGACTTCGAAAGCGATCCGCTCGGCGCGCGCTATCGCCTGCGCGGCAACAAGATGTGGATCTCGAACGGCGAGCACGAGCTCACCGAGAACATCGTCCACCTCGTGCTCGCCAAGATCCCCGATGGCGACGGCAAGCTCGTACCCGGCACGCGCGGCATCTCGCTCTTCATCGTGCCGAAGAAGCTCGTCGGCGTCGACGGCGCACTCACCGGCGAGCGCAACGACGTCTCGCTCGCGGGGCTCAATCACAAGCTCGGCTATCGCGGCATTCCGAACACGCTGCTGAACTTCGGCGAGGGCAAGTACGGCGTGCGACCGAACGCCGGCAGCGGCGGCTTCGACGGCCGGGGCGCCGGCGCGATCGGCTATCTCGTCGGTCGTCCCGGCGAGGGTCTGCGCTGCATGTTCCACATGATGAACGAGGCGCGCATCGCCGTCGGCCTCGGCGCGACGATGCTCGGCTACGCAGGCTACGAAGCGTCGCTTGAGTACGCCAAGACGCGGCCGCAGGGCCGGCCTGTCGGCATCGGCGGCAAGGATCCGTCGAAGCCGCCGGTGCGGATCATCGAGCACGCCGACGTCAAGCGCATGCTGCTGGCGCAGAAATCGTACTGCGAGG
>JAYVVB010000168.1:0-8651 GCA_043787455.1 Rhizobacter sp. | reverse complement strand
GCCAGGGCAGCGCGTCTCCAGGCGCGTGGCCTTCGGGCTGCCGGCGATCACGCGGAAGCTGGCGGTGCGGTTGTCGATGCCCCAGGTCGGCTTCACCGGCGCCCAGAAGCCGTCGACGAGGCGCTTGTAGCTGTTGATGGTCGGCCAGAACATCGGCGCGAAATCCATCAGGCAGGCGACCTGGCCGGCAACGTAGCTCTCGAACAGCGCGCTCATCTTCCTCGGCGACTTCGCGTCGTAGAAGAGGTTGGCCTTGCCGTCCTTGCCCGCCTTCAGGCTTTGGTGGATGTGGCCGCTGCAGCCGGGGTACTTCGCATTCCACTTCGCCATGAAGCTCGGCATGATCCCGAAGCGCGAGCCGATCTCCTTGGCGCCGGTCTTGAAGAGAATCGAGCGGTCGGCCTGCTCGAGCGCCTCGCCGAACGCGATCGCGACCTCGTAGACGCCGGGCCCGGTCTCGGTGTGCAGGCCCTCGATCGGCACGCCGAAGGCGAGCATCTCGTCCATCAACGCGTTCATGAACTCGCGGTTGCGGTTCATGCGCAGGAGCGAGTAGCCGAACATGCCCGGCGTGATCGGCTCCGGGTTCACGCCGCACTTGGCGTTCCACGACTGCGGTGTCTCGAGGAAGTTGAACCACTCGAACTCCATTCCGCACATCGCGACGAAGCCCATCTTCTCGGCACGCGCGAGGACGCGCTTCAAGGTCTGGCGCGGGCAGATCGGCGACGGCGTGTGGTCGGCGTTGACGAACTCGCCGAGGAAGAACGGCACGTTGCCATCCCACGGCACGGTGCGCTGGGTCGCGAGGTCGAGGCGGGCGAGCGCGTCGGGAAAGCCGTGCTGCCAGCCCGTGAGCGTCGTGTTGTCGTAGGTCTGGTCGGCCACGTCCCAGCCGAAGACGACGTCGCAGAAGCCGAAGCCGCCCGCAGGCGCCGGCTCGGCGGCGCCCAGGAACTTGTCGATGTGCAGGTACTTGCCGCGCAGGATGCCGTCGATGTCGCTGACCGCGACCTTGACCTTGCTGCTGCCGCTCTTGCGAACGGCAGTGAGCGCGGGGTGTTCCGGGGTGGGCGTCGTCATGGCGAATTCTTCTATCGCGACTGTCGTGGCGGATATGCCGTGGAGCCTCTACAGTGATCAGTGTATACAGCTGTTTGCTTCACTATGCGCAACATCACATTCGCCGCCGACGAGGCCTTGATCGATGCAGCCCGCGAGCAGGCCCTGGCGGAAAACTCCAGCCTCAACGAGCAATTCCGGATCTGGCTCGAGCAGTACGCCCGCAAACGCCAGGCCTCTCGGGCGATCGCCACCATGAAGAGGATCGGCAGCTACGCGAGCAGCGGGGGGCGGACGTTCAGCCGCGAGGAACGCAATGAGCGCGGGCGGTGACTTTTTCGACTCCAACGTCATCCTCTACGGCCTCGACGCCGGGGCGCCGAAAGCCAAGCAGGAAGTCTCGCGCGATCTGATCGAGCGGGCCGTTGCCGAAAGATCCGCTGTCATCAGCTGGGAGGTCGTTCAGGAGACGCTACACGTCGTGGTGCATCGCTTCAAGGCGACCATTGCGGCCGACGACCGCCTCGCGTTGCTGAACGACATCCTGCTGCCGCTCTGGAAAAATCCAACCCAGCGAGAGACTGTGTTCGACATCGCTCAAGCTTCAGTCGCGCTACGGTTTCGGCTTCTACGACTGCCTGATCGTCGCCGCAGCGCTCGAGGCTGGCTCGAAGCGCCTTTTGACAGAAGACCTCCGGCACGGCCAACGCATTGGAGGTCTGCGAATAGAGAACCCGTTTCGCGCCTGAGCGACCCGCGGGCGGCGGCATCGAACGGACGGCTTCCGGTCGCTGCTCATTCCAAACGTCGGGCTGCTCGCAGATGTCAGCGTAGGCTCGGCGCGCCGCTCGCGATACCCATCTCGCCCAGCGCCTTCGCCACCGCGGCGACCGCCTCCTTCATCTCGCCCGCGCCGATCGCGCCGATGCAGCCGACGCGAAAGGTCTCGAGCTGGGTGAGCTTGCCGGGATAGAGGATGAAGCCGCGCGCCTTCACCGCTTCGTAGAACGCCTTGAACTCGTAGCGCGGATCGGCAGGAGCGTGGAAGGTGAGGATGATCGGCGCCTGGATCTTCGGGTCGAGGAAGGGCTCGAAGCCGAGCGCGCCCATGCCCGAGACGAGCGCCTCGCAGTTCGCCGTGTAGCGCGCGAGCCGCGCGGGCTGACCGCCCTCCTCGACGAACTGGCGCACCGCCTCGGCCAGCGCGGCGACGACGTGGGTCGGGGGCGTGAAGCGCCACTGGCCGGTCTTTTCCATGTAGACGTGCTGGTCGTGCAGGTCCATTGCGAGCGAATGCGAGTTGCCGCCGGCAGCGGCCATCGCCTCGTTGCGGACGAAGACGAAGCCCATGCCCGGCACGCCCTCGAGGCACTTTCCGCTGGCGGCGACGAGCGCGTCGAAGCGGACTTCTCGCGCGTCGATCGGCAGTGCCGCGAACGAGCTCATCGCGTCGACGATCAGGCCCTTGCCGCGACGCTCGCAGACCTCGGCCACGGCCGCAAGCGGATTGAGCACGCCTGTGCCGGTCTCGCAGTGGATGAAGCCGACGTGGGTGATGCTCGGGTCGGCGGCGAGCGCCTTCTCGAGCTCGATCGGCGAGACCGGCGCGTCCTCGGCATGGCCGAGGATCGTCGTCCTGCGTCCCATCAGCGTCGCGAGCCGGCCGAGGCGCTTGCAGTAGGCGCCGTTGTCGAGAACGAGGACGTGGCCGTCCTTCGGCACGAGCGTCGCGACGGCAGCCTCGACCGCGAAAGTGCCGCTGCCCTGGAGCGGCACGACGACATGCGAGCCCCCGCCGTGGACGACCTGCAGCAACTGCTTGCGCAGCTCGGTGGTGATGGCGATGAACGACGCGTCCCACGAGCCCCAGTCGCGCAGCATGGCCCGCTTGGTGCGCTCGGTCGTCGTCAGCGGGCCGGGGGTGAGGAGGATCGCGTCGCGTTCCATGGGTCGTCTCCGTCTATGGGATCGGCGTAGCGCGCCGTCAGTGTCCGGCCGTGTTCCGCCAGGCCTGGGTGCGCCGGTCGACCCAGGCGCCGAGGGCCATGAAGAGCAGCGTCACGACGGTCGAGCCGGCAGTGATGAGCACGGCGCAGGCCGCCGCCGCGCCGGCCTCGCCGGCCTCGTCGAGGTTGAGGATGGCGATCGCCGCGACCTTGGTGTCGGGCGAGTAGAGGAAGACGACGGCCGAGATCGTCGTCATCGCATTGACGAAGAAGTAGCGCGCGATGTCGATCAGGGTCGGCGTGCAGATCGGCAGCGTCACGCGCCAGAAAGTCTTGAAGAACGGCACCTTCAACGACGCGCTCACCGATTCGAACTCGCCGTCGAGCGCCTTCAGTGCCGTCACCGCCGTGAGGTGCCCGGTCGTGTAGAAATGAACGATGGTGCAGATAACGAGCAGCGTCAGCGTCTGATACAGGCCGTGCAACGGGTTGTCGGGCGCATTGAAGAAAAAGATATAGCCGAGGCCGAGTACGAGCCCCGGCACGGCCATCGGCAGCATCGCGAGCAGGCGCACCAGCGGCCGCACGGCATCGAAGCCACGCGTCTTCTCGAGCATGTAGGCGCCGACAAAGACGACGATGGTGCCGAAGAACGACGTGCCCGCGGCCAGCTTCAGGCTGTTCAGGAATGCGTCGCCGACCTCGGCGTCGACAAAGCCCATCACGTAGTGCTTCCAGCTCGGCGTCAGGTTGTACGGCCAGTAGGTCGCGAACGACGCAAAGATCGCCATGCCGAGCATCGCCAGCATCAGGGCGCTGACGAGGACGACGTAGCCCAGCATCAGCGCGTCGAAGCCGCGCGCAGGTTTGGGCTGCAGCGGAACCGAGCGCGCGCCGAGCATCGCCGTCTGCTTCCTCTGCACGAGCCAATCGATGCCGAAGGTGAGCACCGCCGGCGTGAGCAGGAGCAGGCCGACGACCGCGCCGCGCTGGAAGTCCTGCTAGCCGATGACGAGCTTGAAGACGTCGGTTGCGAGCATGTTGAAGTTGCCGCCGATCACCTTCGGAATGCCGAAGTCGGTCATGACGAGCGTGAACGCGACCAGCGCGGCCGAGATCAGGCCGTACTTCGCGCCCGGCAGCGTGATCGTCCAGAACTTGCGACCTGTGGACGTGCCGAGCGCGTCGGCCGCTTCGTAGAGGCGCGCGTCGGCGAGCGCAAGCGCGCTCAGGAGGATCATGAGCGCGTGCGGGAAGACAGCGAAGCATTCGGCGACAACGACGCCGGGCGCGCCGTAGATGTTCTCGAAGCCGAGCGCGGTGACGAGCCCCTTGGCGAGGCCCTGGTTGCCGAACCAGTAGATGAGCGAGATCGCAGAGAGCAGCGACGGCGCCAGCAATGGAATCAGGGCAATCGTCCGGAACATGCCCTTGGCGGGAATGCAGCTGCGCGCCAGCGCATAGGCGAAGATGAAGGCGAGCGGCACGGTGACGAGCGTCACCGGCAGCGCGACCGAGACGCTGTTGGCGAAGGACTGCAAGAGCGCGGGCGAGGCCAGGTAGCTCGCGAAGTTGGCCAGGCCGACGAACGCGCCGTCGCGGTCTTGCAGCGCCTTGGCGAGGATTGTCGCCAGCGGCAAGGCGAGGAAGACGACGAGGACGAGGACGATCGCGAACAGCGCGACGTGGGCGACGCGGTCGCTCCAGTGCGCGCGCAGGCGCATCGCCCGAGCGACCGGAATGGACGACAGCAACGAAGTGCCCGACATCTGCGTTCAGGCCGTGGCGGCCGGGAACACGCGCATCCGTTCGACGCGCAATGCGAACCGCAGCGTCTCTCCTTCGCGCACTTTCAGGTCCTGCAGCTGATTGAGGGAAAGTTGGATCTGCAGAGCCCGCTCGCCCAGGCCTTCGACCTCGATGTCGGCGATGCAATAGCCACCAAGGAACTCGATGTGACGCACGATGCCGACGCACTGGTGCGGGTGGTCACCGTTCAGGCCCTCGACGATCCGGTCTTCCGGGCGCACATAGAGCGTCACCGCCGAGCCTGGCGCGATGCCCGGCGGCGCCGGCAGGCTCAAAGGACCGCAGCGCAGAGTGCCATCGGCATGCACGACCGCGGCGAGTCGATTCGCCTTGCCAACGAAATCGGCGACAAACACTGCTGCCGGCTCGCTGTAGACCTCGAGCGGCGTGCCGATCTGCTCGATGACCCCTTGGTTCATGACGACGATGCGGTCGGCGATCGACAGCGCCTCCTCCTGGTCGTGGGTGACCATGATCGTCGTCACGCCGAGCTTCCTTTGCAGTGAGCGGATCTCGCCGCGCAGGCGCACGCGCTCGAGCGCATCGAGCGCCGAGAGCGGCTCGTCGAGGAGGAGCAGCCCGGGCGAAGTCGCGAGCGCGCGCGCCAGCGCGATGCGCTGCTGCTGGCCACCCGAGAGCTGCGCCGGGAACTTGGCGCCGCTCCCGGGCAGGCCGACGAGCTTGAGCAGCTCGTCGACGCGCGCCGTCACCGTCGCCTTTGCCACCTTGCGGTTGACGAGCCCGTAGGCGACGTTGTCGGCGACCGAGAGATTGGGAAAGAGCGCGTACGACTGGAACACGATGCCGTAGTCGCGCTCCGCCGGCGGCAGGAGCGAGATGTCACGCTCGCCCTGCAGGATGCGGCCGGCGGTCTGCGTCTCGAGGCCGGCGATGATGCGCAGCAGCGTCGTCTTGCCACAGCCCGAGGGCCCGAGGAAGCATACGAACTCGCCGTGGGCTATCGCGAGATCGATGTCCTTCAGCGCCTGGAACGAACCGAAGGACTTGCGGATGCCTTCGAGGCGGAGGTAGTGCCGGTCGGCAGTCATGCGCGAACTCTCGCGCCTATCTGGATCGGGCGGCGCTCACGACCGAGCGCGCAAAGCCGTGGGCAGCACCGGGCACGTCTTCGCGTGGCGCCGCGCCGCTCGCAAAGCCGCGGCCGGACAGCGGGCGCAGCGCCTCTGCGGCGCCGAGGAGCGCAGGGCTCGTGGCCAGCCCGCGCAACGCGCCTCCACCTCTGACTTGCCGCAAGTGTCTGAGCGTAGAGAGCGAAGCGAACGCAGCGAGTTCTGCGGCAGGCCTGGAGACCGAGCACCGCAGGGCGGTCGGCCCGCAGGGCCGACCGCGGCAGTCGAAGCGGAGCTCGCTGCCCGGCCGCGGCTTTGCGCGCTCGACAGACGCGACGCTGAATCATCACGGACGGCGTCTGAGTCCACGCGAGCCGTGAACAACCCGTCACCGCGACCCGATCACTTCTTCGGTTCCGACTTCGCGTCGTAGCGCTTGCTCCATTCGGCCAGCACGCGCTCGCGGTTGTCGGCCGCGCTCTTGAAGTCCATCTTCACCAGGCGCTTTTCGTAGTCGGCCGGCACGTTGGCGAGCGGCGCGGCGACGCCGGGCTGGGCGGTGATGGCGAAGTTCTTGCCGTAGAGCAGCATCGCGTCCTTGCTCGAGGCCCAGTCGGCGAGCTTCTTCGCCGCGTCCATCTTCTTCGTAGCCTTCATGATGCCAAAGGCCTCGAGGTCCCAGCCGAGTCCCTCCTTCGGAAACACCAGGTCGATCGGCGCGCCCTTGGCCTTGTTGCTGTTGGCGCGATACTCGAACGAGATGCCGACGACGTACTCACCCGCCGCGGCCATGTTGCAGGGCTTCGAGCCCGAGTGCGTGTATTGGGCGATGTTCTCGTGCAGCGCGTCCATGTACTTCCAGCCGCCGCCCTTGCCGTTGTCGTCGCCCCAGAGCGTGAGCCAGGCGGTGACGTCGAAGTAGCCGGTGCCCGACGAGGCAGGGTTGGGCATCACGATCTGGCCCTTGTAGATCGGCTTGGTCAGGTCTTTCCAGGTCTCGGGCTTGGGAATGCCCTTCTTCTGCGCCTCGACGGTGTTGAAGCACACCGTCGCGCCCCACACATCCATGCCCCACCAGGCCGGCGGGTTCTTCTTGTCGCGGTACACCGACATGATCGCGTCGAGGTTGATCGGCGCGTAGCCGACGAGCATGCCCTGCGAGTCGAGCAGCGCCAGGCTCGACGCGGCGACACCCATGACGACGTCGGCTTGCGGATTCGCCTTCTCGGCAAGCAGCTTGGCGGTGATGACACCGGTCGAGTCGCGCACCCACTTCAACTCGATGTCGGGGTTGACCTTGGTGAAGCCGTTCTCGTAGGCCTTGATCTGGTCGGTCTCGAGGGCGGTGTAGACGGTGAGCTGCGTCTTCTGCGCCAGCACCGACGTCGAGGCCGCGAAAAGTGCGGCCGCGAGCAGCAGCTTCATGGAACCCGGATTCATGCGCATCTCCCTGTTGTCTGTGTGAGGACGGAATCGAACGACGCCAGCGCCGTTCCGCGTGCAAAGCCTATGCCAGTTCGATGACAGCTTTCGCATTGCCCGGGCCGGCGCAGTCTAGGAGGGCCGGCGAAAGCAAGTCAACTGTTTTTTGGAGATTGTTGACAATCGGCATTCGATCGCGTCTACTGCGTCGATGCCTGTCGCCGTCGCCTCAACCGCCGTGCATCCGACCATCACGCTGCTGCAGACGAGCTCGCTGGCGAGTGTCGTCCAGGGCGAGCTCGAGCGGATGATCCTGTCGGGCGAGCTCGCGCCCGGCAGCAAGCTCACCGAGACCGTGCTCGCTGCCCAGCTCGGCGTGTCGCGCGGGCCGCTGCGCGAGGCCTTTCGGATGCTCGACGAGGCCGGCCTCGTCCGCACCGAGAAGCATCGCGGCGTATTCGTCCGCTCCCTGCCGCTCGAAGAGGCGATGGAGATCTTCGACCTGCGCGCCTCCATGGACGAGCTCGTGGGGCGCCGCCTCGCCGGATCGACGATGCCCGGCGACCTGAAGGAGGCCCGCGCGCTCGTCGAGCAAATGGAGCAGGCGGTCAAGGCCAAGGATTCCCAGCGCTACCACCTGCTCAACCTGCAGTTTCACGACCGGCTGGTCGAGATGGCGGGCAACGCCAAGCTGACCGCGATCTATCGCAAGCTCATCAAGGAGCTGAGCCTCTTTCGACGGTTCAACCTCGCCGACGGCATGCTGATGCCGGTGTCGGTGGGAGAGCACCGGCAGATCGTCAAGGCGATCGCTTCGGGCGACCGTGACGCCGCCGGCCGCGCGATGTACGACCACGTCATGGACAGCAAGGAGCGAACGATCCGGAACCACCGGCAAGCGCTCGCGGCGGACGTGCCTGGTGAAGCGCTGAAGGTCACGCGATGATCACCGTCAACGGGCGCTCCTACGCCCTCGCCCACCAGCCGACGGTCGTCGTATGCGTCGACGGCTGCGAGCCCGACTACATCGCCCAGGCGGTGGCGCACGGCCACGTGCCGTGGCTCAAGGAGGTGCTCGCGACAGGCACCATGCTCGTCGCCGACTGCGTCATCCCGAGCTTCACTAACCCGAACAACCTCTCGATCGTCACCGGCGTGCCGCCCTCGGTGCACGGCATCTGCGGCAACTATTTCTTCGACGTCGCCTCGAACACCGAGGTGATGATGAACGACCCGAAGTGGCTGCGCGCGCCGACGATCCTCGCCGCGCTGGCCGACGCCGGCCAGTCGGTCGCCGTGATCACCGCCAAGGACAAGCTTCGCAAGCTCCTCGGCCACGGCA
>JAYVVB010000167.1:0-2804 GCA_043787455.1 Rhizobacter sp. | reverse complement strand
CCGATGCCGCCTTCGATGCTGGCGATGCCGATGTTGGCCCACGCGCGCAACTCTGCGCCGGCCTGCACGGTCGCCGACGTGACCGCGAAGTAACCCTTGAACGTGATGCCGACGATGCCGATGTCGTAGCTCGTGCCGACGCGGTCGAACGGCGACGGGATGTCGGACGGGATCTCCTTGAAGTGCGGATTGAAGCCGCCAGCGCTGATGAGAAATGTCGGCTGGTCCCCGAAGGCCGCGCGGAAAGCGAACTGCCCGAAGATCGACGTGAAGCCGACACGCGAGTGGATCAGCTTCGCGTCGAAGGCGATGCGCAGCGGGTCGAACACGACGGTGCCGACGAAATCGAGCCGCAGGTAGAGCAGCGCGATGTCGGCCGAGACCAGTGGCGGCAGCGAGACGATGCCCTGGCCGAGGATCGTGAACTGGTTCGCCTCGATCAACAGGCCGAGCCGCACCGTGACCAGGCTCGGCGTGCCCCAGCCGAGCTCGAGCATCGGCCCGATGACGAAGCCGCCGGCCTTGACCGGGAACAGCGTGCGCAGCGTGTTGATGATCTGCGGCGCGTTCGCGACTGGGTTGTCGGGAAACAGCACGGCGTCGAGCTGCCCCGCACCGAGCGCCTGCGACAGCGCGGTCGGACTCGCCGTGTGCTGCACGCCGATCAGGCCGCCCACGCCGGTCAGCGTGAAGCCGAACGAGAGCTGGATCGCCGGGAACTGCCCGAAGATCAGCAGCAGCAGCGAGAAGCCGGCTTCGGAATGCGTGTTGAGGATCGCGATCGCCTTCACGTCGACCGCGAGCATCTTCAGTTCGAGCACGCCGGCGTATCCGTTGTGGTCGACCTGCAGGTAGCCGCCGCCCTTGACGATGCCGGCGTCGAGCGACAGGCCGATGCCGTTCGGGGGCTTGAAGGCGAACGAGATCGGCGTGGCGCCGTTCAGGTCGAGCTTCAGCAACACGCCGAGCCGGTCGACCGAGGCGGCGAACGGCCCGAGCGAGACGCCGAACGAGGCAGAGATCTCGACCGCGAGTTTGGCGAAGCTGCCGCCCTGCGGGTCGAGCCCGAGGTTGATCAGCTGCAGCTCGAACGGGCCGGTCGGCAAGGTCGGGATCGGCAGGCTCGCGCGCAGGCCGGTGCCGTTGGTCAGACGCAGCTTGCCGGCCGCATCGGCCTCGGCGGCGACGTCGAGGCTGATCGTGATGCCGTCGCCGAGGATCAGCTTCAGGAAGCCGTCGGAGGGCTTGAACACGGCCTTGGTGTTGCGCGCGACGAACTTGAGCGACGGTGTGCCGTTCGCGAGCTGCAGCGCGACGCCGAGCTCGCCGATGCTCAGCGTGACGCCGAGGGCGTCGCTGCCGATCGTGAGCGCGTTGCCGGTGCGCGTGAGGCCCAGGCCGAGCGTATAGGCGCCGCTGACGGCGATGCGGCCGGGCGGCGCGATCGGCAGCAGCATGTCGACCGAACCACTGCCGGTGAGGTCGATCGCGATCGGCGTGCCGTCGATGGCCTGCGAGCGCTTGAACGCGAGCTGCAGCGAAGCCCGGATCGCGGCAGCGGCGGGGCCGAATGCGAGCGTCGCGTTCAGGCCGCCGGGCACGGCGAGCGCGAGGCTCGGTTTGCCGACGAATGGCGGGATCGACTGCGTGACGAAGCCAGCGGCCGCGTTCGCTGGCGGCACCGCGAACGAGCGGTCGAGCATGCTGCCGATCAGCAGCGTGATGAGGCCGAACGCCGACTGCACCGCCGCGAGTTCGGCCGGCGCCGCGCCCAGCAGCGCGGCGAGCTTGTCGGCCTCGTGCTCGGGCGCGGCGCCCGCCTGCGCATCGCCGGTGAGCATCAGCAGCATCTTGCCGATCGCGAACGCGCTCGGGTAGCGGCTGTTGGGTTGCTGGTTCACGAGGTGGTCGATCTGCTGCATCACCGGGCCGATGACGGCGAGCGCCGCGGCCGGGTTGCCGCCCGGTTGCAAGGCATCGACCGCCTGTTTCACGTGGCCGAGGGCGGCGAGCGTTTCGGCGATGACTTCGCACGCGAGCGCGATCGACTCGGGCGCCGCGCCGTTGTCGCGAAAGTCTGCCAAGTCGGGGTTGGCCGGCGGCGCTCCGGCGTTGACGATTCCGAGCGCCTGTCGCAGCAGATTTGCGGCGGCGGCCCGGTCGCCAACGGGGACGGAACCCGTCGCAAGCATTCGATCGATCGAGGCCTGATACCAGCCGTAGACCTGCTGGAAGACTTTGTCGGGCACAGCCACTTCGCAGGCCTTGTTCTCGGCGAAAAGTGCCGAGCTCAGGAGATGCTATGGAGGTGCCCGATGCTTGTATACGGGGCTTCTAGGGAGGCTGGGCACGCGCTTTGTTTCCAAGTGCAAGCTAAATTGAAAGTGCAAGAGAGCTGGCCCGCAAATCTGAACCGTCCGATGAGGGTGGACACTGCTCGTTATGAAAATCTCTCCATCGGCCACTATCCACCTTTCCTGACAATGTTTTGAGCGCGGCCGACCAGGCTGGGCACCGTGCGCGCGGCCGCCTGTACGGCCGACGCCAGCCGCTGCGTCGCATTGGACCGCGTCATTGCCTGACCGCTGCGGTTACCGTGAAAGCCCAAAGTTCAGGCAGGGACTGTCGATCACATTGACAACTCGAGTTCATTTTCCACAGGCAGGATCGGGAAAGCGCTGACCCGTGCACAACGCGAATCAGCCCTGCTCGCTCTTGGAGTACCGGGGTCCCGGGTAAGCCGTGGGATCCACGTCACACGGCCGCCCGAAGATCACGAAATGCGGGTCGAACAAGCCCTTGAC
>JAYVVB010000166.1:0-2871 GCA_043787455.1 Rhizobacter sp. | reverse complement strand
CACGCCGAGGTTGACGCCCATGTTGATGAACGCCTGGCCGCCGAACCAGATGCCGATGCCCTGCGCGAACAGGCCCGCGAACACGCGCTCGAGCGCGATCGCCTGGCGGCCGATGTGGAACAGGCGCCGCGCGAGCCAGAAGAAGGCGACGATGACCGCGGCGACGCCGACGAAGCCGAGCTCCTCGCCGATCACGGCGAGGAGGAAGTCGGTGTGCGCCTCGGGCAGGTAGTGCAGCTTCTCGACGCTCGAGCCGAGCCCCTGGCCGAAGATCTCGCCGCGACCGAAGGCGATCAGCGAGTGCGAGAGCTGGTAGGCCTTGCCGAGGGTGTACTTCTCGTCCCACGGATTGAGGTACGCGAAGATCCGCTCTCGCCGCCAGTCGCTGAGGGTGATCATCAGCACGAAGGCGCTCACCAGGACCCCGCTGATGAGCAGGAACATCCGGCCGTTGACGCCGCCGAGGAAGAGGATGCCCATCGCGATCGTGGCGATGACCATGAAGGCGCCCATGTCGGGCTCGGCCAGGAGCAGCAGGCCGACGATCGCGATCGAGATCGCCATCGGCACGACGGCGCGGACGAAGTTCTCCTTCACGTCCATGCGCCGCACCATGTAGCCGGCGGCGTACATCGCGATCGCGAGCTTGGTGAGCTCCGAGGGCTGGAAGCTCATGATGCCGAGCGGAATCCAGCGCCGCGCACCGTTCACGCCCTTGCCGATGAAGGGCACGAGGACGAGCACGAGCAGGAGCAGCGCGGCGACGAAAATCCAGGGCGAGAGCTTCTCCCACAACGAGACCGGCACCTGCACAGCGACGAGCGCGGCGCAGACCGCGATGGCCATGAACATGCCGTGGCGCGACAGGAAATAGGTCGGCGTGTAGCGCGAGAACTTCGGGTTGTCGGGCATCGCCACCGAGGCGCTGTAGACCATGACGAGGCCGAGCGCGAGCAAGGCGACGACGACACAGACGAGCGTTCGGTCGAAGCCGAGCAGACGCGCCGGCTGGCCGTGATCGACGCTGATCCATTCGCGCACCGGGATTGCTTCGGCGACGGCACGTTTGCCCCGCTCGGCCGCGGTCTTCGGCGGCGTTTTCGCGCGCGGCCGGTCGGCGGGCGCGAGGCGGTCGCGCCACGATTGCCAGATGCCGGCGAGCGTCGCGCTCATGCGGCGCTCCCGGCGAAGGCGCGGTCGGCGGCCTCTTGCACCGCGGCGACGAAGACCTCGGCGCGATGGGCATAGTTGCGGAACATGTCGAGGCTGGCGCACGCGGGACTGAGCAGCACGGCGTCATCGGGCTGGGCGCGATCGAACGCAGCCTGTACCGCGGCTTCGAGCGTCGCGCAGCGCTCGAAGGGGACGCCGGCCACCGTCACCGCCGCTTCGATCGCCGCCGCGTCGCGACCGATCGTGACGACGGCACGCGCATGCCGTGCGAGCGGCGCCGCCAGCGGCGCGAAGTCCTGACCCTTGCCGTCGCCGCCGAGGATGACGACGAGCTTCTTCGGCGCGCGCTCTTGCCCCAAGCCGACGAGCGCGGCCACCGTCGCGCCGACGTTCGTGCCCTTGCTGTCGTCGTAGGCGTCGACGCCGGCGACGGTCGCAACGTACTCCACCCGGTGCGGCTCGCCGCCGTAGGCGCGCAGCGCATGCAGCATCGGCGCGAGCGGGCAGCCGATCGCCGTCGCGAGAGCGAGCGCGGCGAGCGCGTTGAGCGCGTTGTGACGGCCGCGGATGCGCAAGGCGTCGGCCGGCATCAGATGCTGCAGCACGACCGGTCGCGACGCCGAGGCGTCGCCCTGTGCGGACGGGTCGCCTGCTTCGCCCGCGATCTCGCTGTCGTCGCGAGCGCGGACGAGCCAGGCCATGTCGCTCTCGAACGCCAGGCCCCAGTCGCCGCCGCGCTCGGGCGCGGTCGCGCCGAACGTCACGACGCGACGGGCGACGAGCTTCGGCGCACGGCCTTTCCTCGTCGGCAGCGCCTTCGGCGCGGGCACCAGCTGCATCACCGCGGCATCGTCGCGGCTGACGACGATCGTCGCCCGCGCGCCGAAGATGCGCGCCTTCGCGGCGGCATAGTCGGTGAACGATCCGTGCCAGTCGAGGTGGTCTTCGCTGAGGTTGAGGAGCGCTGCCGCGTCGGCGTCGAAGCCGGTGCTGCCGGCGAGCTGGAAGCTCGACAGCTCGAGCACCCAGACCTCGGGCAGTCGCTCCTTCAGGGTCTCGGCCGACCCGGTGTCGATGGCGTCGGCGAGCGTCTGCAGCATCGTCGGCCCGATGTTGCCGGCAGCCGCGACGCGCTTGCCGCTTCGCCCGACGAGGAGCGCTGTCATGGCGGTGGTCGTCGTCTTGCCGTTGGTGCCTGTGATGGCGATCACCTTGGGCGCGTAGTCGATGGTCTGGCGCAAGGACGCGAGCGCGGCACAGAACAGGTCGAGCTCGCCTGACACGGCAACGCCGACGCGACGCGCCGCGTCGACCGCCACTGCGATACGTCGATCGTTCGGCGCGAGGCCAGGGCTCTTGTAGATGCGGTCGACGCCGGCGAGCACGACGTCGTCCACCGGTCCCGAGAGCAGCATCGCGCCGGGCATGTGCGCCTTCAACGCCGCAGCCTGCGGCGGCGTGTCGCGCGAATCCCAGACGCGCACGGCGGTGCCGTCGCGCGCCAGCCAGCGCGCCATCGCGAGACCGGAGTCGCCGAGTCCGAGAACCAGCGCGATGCTCATCTGAGCTTCAAGCTCGCCAAGCCGATGAGGCAAAGCAGCATGGTGATGATCCAGAAGCGGACGACGACCTGCGTCTCCTTCCAGCCCGCCTTCTCGAAGTGATGGTGCAGCGGCGCCATGCGAAAGAAGCGCCGGC
>JAYVVB010000165.1:0-2783 GCA_043787455.1 Rhizobacter sp. | reverse complement strand
CACGCCATGATGGCGCGCGCCGCGCCCGGCGCAGACCGCTTCGATGGCCTCGGCAAGATCGCCGCGATCGGCGTCAAGGTGAGCCGTCATTGCACATATCACGGCGTCGCGCTCAATGTCACGATGGACCTGAGTCCCTTCCGGCGCATCCATCCGTGCGGTCATGCCGGGCTGGAAACGGTCGATCTTTCTACAATCGGGGTTCGCACCGCGTGGGACGACGTGGCCACCACCCTCGGCGACAAGCTCGCCGTCTACCTGAGCCCGTGATGACGACCTCGGTCAGCTACGACCCCACGCAAAAGCAGAAGGCTGAGGCCAAGACGTCTCGCATCCCGATCCGCATCGTGCCGATCGGCGAGCTGCTGAAAAAGCCCGACTGGATCCGCGTCAAGGCCGGGTCGCCCAGCACCCGCTTCTACGAGATCAAGCAGATCCTGCGCGAGCACAGGCTGCACACGGTGTGCGAGGAAGCTTCGTGCCCGAACATCGGCGAATGCTTCGGCAAGGGCACGGCGACCTTCATGATCATGGGCGACAAGTGCACGCGGCGTTGCCCGTTCTGCGACGTCGGCCATGGTCGGCCCGACCCGCTCGACGCCGACGAGCCGACGAACCTGGCCAAGACGATCGCGGCGCTGAAGCTGAAATACGTCGTCATCACCAGCGTCGACCGGGACGACCTGCGCGACGGCGGCGCAGCGCACTTCGTCGCCTGCATCGAGAAGGTTCGCGAGCTCTCGCCCGGCACGCAGATCGAGATCCTCACGCCCGACTTCCGAGGCCGGATGGACCGCGCCCTCGAGATCCTCAAGGCGGCGCCGCCCGACGTGATGAACCACAACCTCGAGACCGCGCCGCGCCTGTACAAGGAAGCGCGCCCGGGCTCGGACTACGCCTATTCGCTCAACCTGCTGAAGCGCTTCAAGGAATTCGCGCCGCACGTGCCGACCAAGAGCGGGGTGATGGTCGGCCTGGGTGAGACCGACGACGAGATCTTGCAGGTGATGCGCGACATGCGCGCCCACGGCATCGACATGCTGACGATCGGCCAGTATCTGGCGCCGAGCGGCCACCATCTGCCGGTGCACCGATACGTCCATCCCGACACCTTCCGGATGTTCGAGCGCGAGGCCGTGGCGATGGGCTTTTCCCACGCCGCCGTCGGCGCAATGGTGCGATCGAGCTACCACGCCGACCAGCAGGCGCACGCCGCGGGCGTCGGCGCCTAGCCTTTGGTGACCGCGGCCGCGAGCACGGCCGAGCCGTTGCTGGCGTGCGGCAATTGCCGCACGCTGATGCAGCGGCTGACGTTCGCGGGGCACTACGGGCAGCTCGTCAACCTCGACCTATGCCGCCAGTGCAATCTTGTCTGGTTCGACGACATCGAGACGGCTCAGGTGAGCGGCGGGCCGGCGCTGCTCGAGCTGATCGGCGCGATGGCAAGCTCGCAGGAGCTGCCGCACGAGATGCTGCGTGCCGACGCGTTCTGTCCGCGCTGCGCCGGCGCTTTGAAGATGGTGCAGAACCTGTCGCGCTGGGGCCGGTCGTCGCAGCTCGAGTGCGTGCGTCGCCATGGCGCCTATCAATCGTTCGCGCAGTTTCTCGAGGAGAAGGGGCTGCTGCGGCCGATGTCGCGCATCGATCGCGCCAAGCTCTTGCGCGACCGCGGCCGGGTCGCCTGCGTCAACTGCGGCGGCGAGATCGGCAAGGACGACGAGCGCTGTCGCTATTGCCTGTCGATCCCGAGCCTGCTCGACGTCGCGCGCCTCGCGCGTGCGCTCGATCCGCTCGACACGATCGCGCCGCCGCCCGTGTATGGGACGGCCGCGACGCAGTCGGCGCTGCAGTGCGCGGCGTGCGGCGCGGCGCTGCCGCCGGGCGAGACGATCAGCTGCTCGCAGTGCGGTGCGACGCTCGCGATCACCTCGCTCGCCGACGCGAACGCGGCCGTGCAGGCTCTCGCCCCGGCCCTGCGCGAGGCGGCAGCGCATCCGTCGCCCGAGGTCGTCAAGCGCCGCCTCGACGCGATCGACGCCGACCTGCCGCGCCAGCGCGAGTGGGCGGCCGAGATGCAGGCCGAAGTCGACGCGCGACGCGGCCGCAGCTGGGGCGATGCCGACTGGGGATCGCTCTTCAGCGCCGGAACGAATCCGGTTCGTGCCGTCCTGATCGCTCTGGTGATCTGGTTCGCCTGGCATTTCTGGAAGCGATGACGGGGAAGCGATGACGGGAACGCTCTGCGCGCTCGGCGCCATCGCGCTCTGGGCGACGCTCGCCTCGCTCGGCGTCGCTCTCGCGCACGTGCCGCCGTTCCTGCTCACCGGCCTGGCGCTCGTCATCGGCAGCATGCCGTCGTGGCCGCTCGCCCGGCAGTGGCGCGTTCCCGCCCCGACGCTCGCGCTCGGCGTCTATGGCCTGTTCGGCTTTCACTTCCTGCTCTTCGTCGCCTTGCGCAACGCGCCGCCGCTCGAAGCCAACCTCGTCAACTACCTGTGGCCGCTGCTCATCGTCGTGCTCGCGCCAATCATCCTGCCCGGTCTCGCCTTGCGACCGGTGCACATCGGCGCGGCACTCGTCGGCTTTGCCGGCGCGGCGCTGGCGATCGTCGGCGGCCGCGGTCTCGCCGGTGGCTTCGCCTGGGGCTACGTCGCGGCCGCCGGATCGGCTTTCATCTGGGCGAGCTATTCGCTCCTGACGCGTCGTGTCGCCCACTTTCCGACGGCGGCGGTCGGCCTCTTCGGTCTGGTCTCGGGCGCCTTGTCGCTCGTCTGCCATGCCCT
>JAYVVB010000164.1:0-4171 GCA_043787455.1 Rhizobacter sp. | reverse complement strand
CATTGGCCGAATTCGCCGTAGCGCAGCGGCAGGTCGCGATAGCTGCGCATCTGCGACTTGAAGATCAGCACATGGCCGGGGCAATTCATCGGCTTGAGCGCGTACTCGCGCTTCTCGCTCTCGGTCGTGAACATGTTGTCGCGGTAGTTCTGCCAGTGCCCCGTCTTCTCCCAGAGGCCTTTGTCCAGGATCTGCGGCCCCTTCACCTCCTGGTAGCCGGTCTCGCGGTAGACCTCGCGCATGTAGCGCTCGATCGCCTGCCAGAGCGCCCAGCCCTTCGGATGCCAGAAGACGACGCCTGGCGCGACCTCGTCGATGTGGAAGAGATCGAGCTCGCGGCCGAGCTTGCGATGGTCGCGCTTCTCGGCCTCCTCCAGCATCCGCAGGTAGTTCTGCAGCTCTTCCTTGGTCGCCCACGCCGTGCCGTAGATGCGCTGCAGCATCTCGTTGCGATGGTCGCCGCGCCAGTACGCGCCCGCGACCTTCATCAATTTGAAGTGCCGGAGCTTCCCGGTGCTCGGCACGTGCGGACCGCGGCACAGGTCCTCGAAGGCGCCTTCGCGATAGAGCGACACGTCCTCGCCCGCGGGAATGGCGCCGATGATCTCCGCCTTGTAGGCCTCGCCCATGGCATTGAAATGAGCGACCGCCTCGTCGCGCGGCAGGACGCGCCGCGTGACCTTCTCGTCGCGCTTCGCGAGTTCGGTCATCTTGGCCTCGATGGCCACGAGATCCTCGGGCGTGAATGGACGGCTGTAGGCGAAGTCGTAGAAGAAGCCGTTCTCGATCACCGGCCCGATCGTCACCTGCGCGTCGGAATAGAGCTCCTTCACGGCGTAGGCGAGCAGGTGCGCCGTCGAGTGGCGGATCAGCTCGAGGCCGTCGGCGTCCTTCTCGGTGACGATGGCGAGACGCTCGTCGTGGTCGATCGTGAAGCTCGTGTCGACAAGACGGCCTTGTGCGCCGGAACCGATGCGACCGCCGAGAGCGGCCTTGGCCAGGCCCGGGCCGATCGACGCGGCGACCTGCTCCACCGTCACGGGGCCCGGGTACTCGCGACTAGACCCGTCGGGCAGCTGAATCGAGATCATGGGGAGACTCCAGCAATGAAAAAAGCGCGGACCAGCCGCGCTTCTTCAACAAGACACAAGAAAACGGGATGCGGGGAAGCGCGGCGACCTACACCCTCCGAGCCGGGTTGGAAGTTCGCGGTGTCATAACCGTCATGCCTTTCTCGCTTTGGTGTGTTCGCTTGCGATTGTAGGGGAGCTAGGTCAGAACGACAGGATCGAGACATTGGCCGTGCGCTCGATCAGCCAGAGCGCGCCGATGACAATCGCGACCAGCGAACCGCCGCCGATCACGACCCGCGCATAGCCGCGCCAGAGCCGAAGCGTGAAGAGCGCCGTCGTTGCGACGGCAACGATCAGCAGCTGGCCGAGTTCGAGGCCGACGTTAAACTGGAGCAAGGCCCAGGCGAACGCCGCCCGCGGCAGGTTCAGCTCCGAGAGCACCGCGGCGAAGCCGAAGCCGTGGATCAGGCCGAAGAAGAAGGTGACGACCACACGGCGCACCGGAAAGAACGGCAGGACGTTGTCGAGGGCGGCGAGGATGATCGTCACCGCGATCGCCGGCTCGATGAACGACGGCGTGAGCGAAACGACCTTCAGCGCCGCGAGCGCGAGCGTGATCGAGTGCGCCACCGTAAACGCGGAGACGATGCCGACCACCGGCCAGACCGCCTGCGACAGCCGCTCGACCGGTCGCCACCCTGCGGGCGTTCGCCGCATCACCGAAGGCAGCAGCAGGCAGAGCAGGAAGAGGACGTGGTCGTAGCCGGTGAGGATGTGGCGCACGCCTTCGCCGAGGAACTCCCAGCGCGACGGCGCCGACGCTGCGCGCGTTCCTGCGGCGTCGGCTCCTGACGCTCGCCCTTCCCCGCCCGACGCCGACGAGCCCGCGCCTGCGGAAGGCGTGGCCACCGCCGGCTCGAGCACCGAGAGCACGAGCTCGGCGCCGGGGCGCTGCACCTTGGCGATGCCACGATGGGTCGGATCGACTTCGGCAAACAGCGAGTACGAGATCCGCGGCTGCGCCGGCAGCACGCACGACGACGTCAGATAGAGCACCGCATAGGCGCCGTCGTTGCGCCGCTCGAGGCCGCGTCCCTTCGCCGTCAGCGGGCAGCCTTCGATCGCGAGGTGCTGCATCGCATAGGCCTCGATGCGCGGCCAGGCCGTGCGGATCTCGCCCCAGGTGAGCTTGCCGTCGGCGTCGCTGTCGAGGTCGATGGCGATGTCGAGGTCGCGCAACGCGATATCCCAGCGCACCTCCAGGCCGGCAGGGACGACATCGAGCTGCAGGTACGAGTCGCTCGCCTTGTGCGCGCAGGCCAGACCCGCGCAGCACAACGACGCGACCACGGCCAACACCGCGCGAAGCAGGCGCATCCCGACTTCAGAGCAGCGCATCGATGCGTCGATCGTGCAGTCCCACGATCGCCTTCAGACGGCGCGCTTCCTCGATCGCCTCAGCTTGGCCGCTGGCGCGGGCGGCCTCGGCGAAAACGAGGAGGTCGAGCGGCTCGCGCTGCTGGGCGACGTCGCCGCGCGCGAGCTCGAGGGCCCGTGCCGGATCGCGCTCGATCGCGAGAGCGAACATCGCCTGCTCGCGGCCATGGAAGATGCGCGCCTCGGGGCGTTCATTCGAGAGCGCGATGCGCTCGCGCATCTCGGCGGCGTCGCGTTCGCTGCCGGGCGTCTTGGCCATCGATCCGGCGATCGCCAGCCGGAGCAGGACGGTGTCCGTCCGGACTTCGTCCTTCAGCGCGCGCAGCGCCTCGGCAGGACGGCGCTGGCGGATCAGGAAATCGGCGTAGGCGAGCGCGGCGTAGCTGTCCGGGCCGAGCCGGAGTACCCCTCGATACGCGGCGTCTGCGGCGGCGACACGTCCGTCGCGCTCCTCGAGCTCGGCGAGCGAGGTCCAGAGCCAGCCGCGCGTACCTGGCGGCATCGACGCATCGGCGAGCATCGACTCGAAGCTCTTCCTCGCAGCGACGACCTCGCCGCGCAGCGCCTGGTTCTCGGCCAGGCACGCGGCAGCGTAGACCTGCGCGCCCGAGCCGGCGGTCTCGCGGCACGCCGCGTCCGAATCGGCGTACTTGCCCTGCACGCGCAAGACCGTCGCCAGGGTCAGCCAGGCCTGCGCGTTGCGCGCGCTGCCTTGACGCGCGAGGAGCGTGCGCAGGCTCGCGACCGAGGCGTCGAACTCGTGCAGATACTGCTGCAGCGTCGCGCGCATCAGCAGCACGTCGGCCGGCGCCGAAGCCGGATTGGGCCAGGGACGCAGGGCCGCCAGCGCCAAGCCGACATACCGCGGATCGCCCGTGGTGTGCGCTTGGTCAAGATACCGCTTAGCGACCGCGAGGGCCAGGACGACATCTTCCGGATGCGCCGCCAGGCGCTTGCGGGTCGCTCTATCCTCGCCGCGACTCGCGGACGTCGCCGGCAAGACCTCGACCACCTCGTCGTCACGTGTCGGCGTGATCGGCACGGCGCTCGCAGGGCAGGCCGCGACGGTCAAAAAAAGACCGGCCGCCAAGGCGCCGGTCAGTGCATGGAGAGATCGCATCGGCACGATCCTAGCTGCGGCGGGCCGGGCGGCCCGCCGCGCCCGGATCAGTCGACCTTCTGCGGATCGTTGACGTCGTCCGTCTGCGCGATCACGCCGCTCGTGTCGACCGGCTCCAGCGTGTCGGCAGCCGACGCGACAAGATCCTTCAGGTAGGCGACCAGGCCGTCGGCCGAGATGCTCGCGCTCGGTGGCACCTGCGATGTGGCCGGGGGCACGGGCGTGCCGCTATCGCCTCCTCCGCCGCACGCGGCGACGACGACCGCGACGGCCAGTGCTGCAACATAGGATGTCTTCATGGGAGTCTCCTTAATGCGCGCCAGGCAGCGGCGTGCCGAGGTACGGGAAGCCGGGCAGCAGCGGACCGGCAGCCTTGACCTTCGGGCCAGCCTGGTCGACGCCGTCGTGCAGGCCGTAGGCGGCGGTGCCGAGGGGAACGTTCGTCGGGTTGCAGGTCGCACCGAACTTGTAGGTGTCCGACGCGCCATTGGCCACGCACAGACCGCCCATCACGGCGACGAGCGAGATGTCGACGACGTCG
>JAYVVB010000163.1:0-4152 GCA_043787455.1 Rhizobacter sp. | reverse complement strand
CCCCACGGCAGCGAACACCGCCAGTTGGGTGAAACGATTCATGTCGAAAACTCCTGTTGAAACGTGAACGCGTCGACGTGCAGATGGTCGAGCAGCGCTCCATGGGCCACGAATTCGGTCTTCGCCTCGACGATCATGGCAGGTGATCCGCACAGATAGATGCCGTGCTCGGCGAGGTCAGGGAGGTCGGCGATCACGCCCTGCTGCACGTGTCCGCGGCGGTCAGGCCACGAGGCATCTGCGCGCGAGAGCACAGGAACGTACTCGAATTCGTACGGCCGGCCTTGCCACGATCGGAACACCGCGTCCAGATAGAGATCGGCTTCGGTCCGCATGCCCCAGTACAGCGAGACGGGCGGGCGATCGGCGCCGTCGAGCAGCGACTCGAGCATGCTATTGATCGGCGCGATGCCCGTGCCGGTCGCCACCATCACCACTTGCCGATAGTCCGACTTGTGCAGGCTGAAAGCGGCGATAGGCAGTTCGATCTCGAGAGCATCGCCTGGACCCATCGCCGAGAGTCGCTCTTCGGTGAACCGTCCGCGCCGACGATGCGCCGCACATGGAAGTCGACGATGCCGCCGGCGGCACACGACGCCATCGAAAAGCTGCGGTGCGTGCCGTCCGGCAGGTGGACGTTCATGTACTGTCCCGGCCGCCATGCCGGCTCGGCCAGTCCGGGATTCCGATCTTCAGGTGCAGCACCTCGGTTGTCATCGGCCGGACATCCCTGATCGCGGCGGTGTGTCGCGCGGTGCTGACGACGAGCGGGCACGTGGCTTGGGCCAGGCACATCAGCGCGAAGCCTTGCTCGGCCTCCGCAGGGCTCGATGCCATCGGGCGGTTCGTCGTAGCGCACCTCGCCCTCGACGAGTCTGACCCGGCAGTCCACGCGCTATTTCTTGATGTCGGCGTGGACGACGACGCTCAGCCCCTGGGGCGCGAGCAACTCCGCCAGCGCGGCGAGGGCCGCGACGCCGCAGGCCGTGTCCTGCTCGCCGTTGCCGCCGCTCAGTCCGACGCCGCCCACTACCTCACCGTCGACGACGACCGGATAGCCGCCAACGAAGACAGCGAATCGGCCTTCGAAGCTCCACTGGATGCCGAAGGCCTCGTTGCCTGGAAGGGCAGGGCCGTTCGGCGGCGTGTTGAACAAATGCGTCGAGCGCTTGTGGCCGCTGGCCGTGAATGCCTTGTTCCAGGCGATCTGCGGCCCGGTGATGCGCGCGCCGTCCATGCGCTCGAGCGCGATGGGATGGCCGCCTGCATCGACGACGCACACCGACTCGAGAATGCCGATTTCTTCAGCCTTGGCGATCGCTGCCCTGACCATGTGGCGCGCTTCGTGAAGCTCGAGTGTTGTCGACGTCTTCAAAAGAATTCCTTCGAGAGGGACGTCCGCCTTCGGGCGGCGGCGTCAGCAACCGCGGTAGACGGTCTTGATCTGGGTATAGAACTCGAGGCCCGAACGGCCGGACTCGCGAAAGGTGCTGGTGCTCGAGTGCTTGAGGCCGCCGAACGGCGCGTTGATGAGGTTGCCGGTCGTGGTGCGGTTGATCTTCACCGTGCCGGCTTCGATGTCGTGGGCGAAGCGATGCATATAACGCGGATTGCGCGTGGCGATGGCGGCCGAGAGTCCGTACTGCGTGTCGTTCGCCTTGGCGATCGCATCGTCGTAGCTCTCGACCTCGATAATCGCCAGCACCGGCCCGAAAATCTCTTCCTGGGCGATGCGCATGCGTTGCGTGACGTCCGTGAACACGGCCGGCGAGACGAAGTAGCCATGGCGCAGATCACCATCGGTGATCCGATCGCCGCCGACCAGGTGGGTCGCCTCGGTCTTGCCGACAGCCACGTACGAGAGAACGTTGTCCAGTTGCGCCGCCGTGGCCAGCGGGCCGATGTCGGTTCCCTTGTCGATGCCGCGGCCGATCTTCAAGGCCTGCACGCGTGCCAGCAGTTTCTGCGTAAACGCCTGCTTGACGTCTCGCATCACCAGAATGCGGCTTGTGCCCGTGCAGGCCTGGCCGCTCAACGACAGGCCGCCCTTGACCGCGAGGTCGACCGCCTGGTCGAGGTCGGCGTCGTCCATGACGATCAGCGGATTCTTGCCGCCGAGCTCCATCTGCGTGCGAGTCGTCAGCCCGACGGACCGGTGGATCTGTTCGCCGGCGCGCGTCGAGCCCGTGAACGAGATGGCGCGTACCGCGGGCGACTCGGTCAGCGTCGGGCCCACTTCTGCGGCGCGACCGGTGATGAAGTTGAGGACCCCCATCGGCAGTCCGCTCAGCACCAGCGCTTCCGCCAGGCGATAGCCGCTCAGCGGCGCATCCGACGACGGCTTGAATACGACCGTGTTGCCAGTGACCAGCGCCGGCGCAATCTTGCGCGCCGGGATCGACACCGGAAAGTTCCACGGCGAGATCACGGTGACCACGCCGAGTGGCTCGCGCTGGCTGTAGACGACCATGTCGGGATCGTCCTGCGGGTAAGTCTCGCCAGTGAACGACTGGCCCTCGATGGCGTAGAAGCGAAGAGTCTGCGCCGAGCGCAAGAACTCGTCCTTGGCGAGAGCCAGCTGCTTGCCCTCTTCACGGGTCAGCTCGAGGGCGAACCGATCGGCGTTGGCCTCGATGTGATCGGCGGCGGCGAGCAGCACCTTTGCCCGCTTCGTGACCGGCGTCGCGCGCCAGCCGGCGAAGGCCGCCGCGGCAGCATCGACCGCTGCCTTCGCGTCGTCGGCCGACGACGCCTGGAAGCGGCCGACCCGATCGCGAACGTCGGCAGGATTCATGTTCTCGAACGTGCGACCCGTGAGGCTTGCAGCCCACTCGCCGGCGATGCAATTCTTGAATTCTTCGGCAGACATTGCGTTCGATTCGGCGGGTCGTGGATGCGTCCGGGATCAGGCCTGAAGCAGTTCCAGGTCTCGTCGCGAGAGATCCGATGCGGACGACGTCAGCTCCGCCAGCGGGATGTCGTTCGATACGTAGTCGTGGTAAAGCGCGGTCGTGTAGAGAAGCCGCATCTCGGCGCCGATTTCGCAGATGCGCAGGCAGCGCTGCTGCAGTTCGACCGTGTCGGCGTGCTGCAAGACGATCTGATAGCCGCGCTCGCCGTGAATCTCGTCGGAGACGATGTGCAGGTCGAAGAACTCCAGCTCTTCGTCGCTGAAGCCGTAGTGCTCGCGCAAGGTCGGCGTCTGCCGGCGATAGATCGAGGGCACCTGCGACTCGAGCCCGACCACGAGCCCGGCGACCGCCACCACCGGGTCCTCGCGCATGGCGACGGCGTAGCACCAGCTCTGCAGGCCGCGCGTCGTCGGCGACATGTTGTCGGGATTGACGACGCGCTCGCGGGTCGTGCCGCACGACTCTGCGAAGCGGATCAGCAGATCGGTATGGCGGTCGCCACCGATCTCCTCCTCGTACATGTTGGCGAGCAGGAAGTCCTTCGCCTCGGTGAACTTGCCGGTGTCGATGGTGCGTGCGTACACGTACGCGAGATAGTCGGCGAAGGGCCCGACGTAGTGGTAGTGGTTTTCAGCCCATCGCGCGAGATGGGTTCGCGACAGCCTACCGCTTGCCCAGGCAATGCTGAATGGAGCCTTGTTGGCGCTCTTGCCCTTGATCGCGTTCTCGAGCGCATCGCGAAAAAGGTCTTGGGACATCAAGGCAGGCATGTTTGTTTCCTGAGGCGGCGCGACCGTGCAAATTGCATACTGTATACTTTCTTCACGGCGTGTCAACATCGCGACGTGAGATTCATCCGGAATGAAGCATGCAAATGAAACTCGGTGAGGCGCACGCGCCGCTGGCCGCGCTGATCGCCCGCACGATCCGCGAGCGCATCCTCGACGGGACGCTCGCACCAGGTGAGCGTCTGGTCGAAGCGCGCTTATCCGAGGAGCTCGGTGTCTCGCGCGTGCCGGTGCGCGAGGCATTGCGAGCGCTGGCGGCCGACGGCGTGGTGACCGTCGAGCCTCGTCGCGGCGCCTCGGTGACAAACTACTCGCCGGAGCTCGTTCAGGAGCTGGTGGAGGTTCGTGCCACGCTGGAGGCGCTCAATGCCAAGCTCGCGGCCCGTCGGCATAACCCGGATCTGGTCGCGCGACTGCAGCAAATCGTGGACCAGGGCGCAGAGATCGCGAAG
>JAYVVB010000162.1:0-4695 GCA_043787455.1 Rhizobacter sp. | reverse complement strand
CCGCGCGGCCGGGCGGCTTCGAGCTCGAGGCTGGCGCCATTGCCGTAGGTCTGCGTCAAGCGTTGGCGGATGTTGACGAGCGCGGTGCCCGCGCCGGGGCGAGTCGGGGTCACCGCCGTCGCCGTGCTCGCGACAAAGCCGGCGCCGTCGTCGTCGACCGTGATCACGAGCCGTCCGCCGGTGCGGTGCGCGACGATCCGCACGCGGCCGCCCTCGATCCGCGGCTCGAGCCCGTGCATGATTGCGTTCTCGACCAATGGCTGCAAGGTGAGCGGCGGCAAGGCCAGCGTGCGCAGCGCGGCGGGCACGTCGATCGCGTAGTCGAGGCGGTCCTCCATCCGGATCTTGATGATCTTCATGTAGGCATCGACGAGATCGATCTCGTCGCCGAGCGTGTGCCGGCCATGGCCGAGGCCCGAGAGCGAGGCGCGCAGGTAGTCGACGAAGGCTTCGAGCATCGTCTTGGCGCGCGGCGCGTCGACCTCCATCAGCGAGACGACGTTGGCCAGCGTGTTGAACAGGAAGTGCGGCTCGATCTGCGCCTGCAAGAGCCGCAGTTGCGCTTCGGTGGCGCGGTTCTCGGCCTGGATCTTGAGCGACGCGCTGCGAAAGAAGAGCTGGAACATCGCGCTGATGAGCAGCATGATCAGGACGGTGCTCGTGAACAGCCCCGGTCGGTCGAGCGGAAAGAAGCGACGCACGTCGGCATCGAAAGCCCACCACATTCCCGGGGGCCAGCCGACCATGACGCCGATCATCGGAACGATCGTGAAGTAGAGCGAGCGCTGCCAGGGCGCGAGCGCTTGCAGGCGCGTCTTGCCGACGAGCCGCTCGGCCAGCCAGAAGGCAGAACGGATGGAAAAGCCGATCGTCAGGCTGACGATGGCGTTGGCCAGGTACCAGGCGCCCCAGCTGCCGACGGCGTGGCGGCCGCTGCCGTCGGAGAACAGGATGGAAAAGCCGAGCGCGACCGCGAGCGAGAAGGCGACGGTCCAGACGTGATCGATCCACCACGGGCCGACGCGCGGTGCGCTGCGGTTGATCCATGCACGCCACGACTGGCGCAGCATTTCCTTCGTGTCCATGCGGCGCAGTTTACGGAGTGGGTTCGCGGCGCTCGGTCGGGCAGGGACGGATCGACGGCGCGAGCGACCAACGGCGACCGCTCGGCGCCGGCGGGGTCGCGCCGCGATGAGCGTCAGTGCGAGATCGCCCGGACCGCGCCTTCGCCGCCGCCGCAGGTCACCGGGTCTCGCGCTGCCGGAACGAGGCCGGAGCTTGGCGAGTACTGGTTGCCATCGGCGTAGTACAGGACTTCGGGTGCGAACCAGACCTTCAGCCGCGTCGGGCTGAGCGCGGCGATCTCGGCCCAGCGCTTCGGGTCGAGGAAGCCGTCGACGTGATCGACATACGCGGTGACGTAGCGGATGCCGCCCTGCTTGTCGGAGAAGGGTCCGACGATGTCGACGCCATACGGCACGGCGACGGTTTCGGTCATCTGCGAAGCGCCGTCGACGCCGACCGAGCCCGAGAAGGTGATCCGGCCGCGGATCGCCGCGGTCGGGTTGCCGTGCAGGTTCTCGACCGCGAGTCGAACGGCAAGCTGCGGCGTGCGGCAGGCGCCGTCCTGCTGCACGAACGACACGCCGGCGAGGTAGTAGCGGAACTGGCCGTTCATGTACTTCGGCGCGGCGCCGCGTGCGAGCTCGGACTGCTCCTGGGCGTTCTCGAAGACGCGGGCCTCGCCGCGCGGGCCGCCGCGCAGCACCTCGGCTTCGATCGCGTGCACCGTCGTCGTGCTCGTCGCTCCGCCGCCGAGCGCGCCGGTCGGCATGTCGGTGTATTCCTTTCGCTCGCGCTGCGCGCCGGTCGGCGCGGCGCTGCGCGAATGGACGACCGTCGAGGCCGGCTGGGTCACCGTCGGCGGCGGCTCCTTTTTGGAGCAGCCGGCCGCGAGCAGCAGGGTCGCGCAGAACAGCAGGAATCAAAAGTTCGGCACGGCGGGTCTCGCTTCGAGGTCTCCTTCGGCGTATCGGCACTGCGCTCGAAGACTTGAGCGCGCCCGGTCTCGCGCCGCCGGCCGGCGCGAAGGGCCTCCCTACAATCGCCGCGACTCTGCACCTGGGCTCTTCATGCACGTCAACGGATCGGTCTTCAAGGCCTACGACATTCGCGGCATCGTCGGCACGACGATCGATACGGCCTTCGCCGAGCAACTCGGTCGCGCCTTCGGCAGCGCGGCGCTAGCCGCGGGCGAGCGCGCCGTCGCGGTCGGGCGCGACGGCCGCCACTCCGGTCCGGAGCTGTCGGCGGCGCTGGTGCGCGGACTGGTCTCGACCGGACTCGACGTCGTCGACCTCGGCGCCGTGACGACGCCGATGCTCTACTACGTCGCGGCGACGCGCGCGAAGCACGGCTGCTCGAGCGGCGTGCAGGTGACGGGCAGCCACAACCCGAAGGACTACAACGGCTTCAAGATGGTCCTCGTCGGTCGTGCCATCCACGGCGAGGAGATCCAGCAGCTGCGCCTGCGGATGGAGCGCGAGGACTACGCCCGGGGACGCGGCCGCAGCGCCGCGATGGACATCCTTGCCGAGTACCGCGCCCGCATCGTCGGCGACTGCCGCCTGGCGCGACCGATGACGATCGCCGTCGATTCCGGCAACGGCATCGCGGGCGCATCGGCGCCGGCCATCCTGCGCGCGCTCGGCTGCACCGTGCACGAGATGTACTCGGAGGTCGACGGCGATTTCCCGAACCACCATCCCGATCCGAGCAAGCCCGAGAACCTCGCCGAGCTGGTCCGCGTCGTGCGCTCCGGCGACGCCGAGCTCGGCCTCGCCTTCGACGGCGACGGCGATCGCCTCGGCGTCGTCACCAAGGATGGCGCAATCATCTACCCCGACCGACAGCTCATGCTCTTCGCCCGCGACGTCCTCAAGCGCCAGCGCGGCGCGACCATCCTCTTCGACGTCAAGTGCTCGCAGCGGCTCGCGCCGCTGATCCGCGCTGCCGGCGGCGAGCCGCTGATGTGGAAGACAGGCCACTCGCTCGTCAAGGCCAAGATGAAGGAGCTCGGCTCGCCGCTCGCGGGCGAGATGAGCGGCCACATCTTCTTCGGCGAGCGCTGGTACGGCTTCGACGACGCCACCTACACGGCGGCGCGCCTGCTCGAGATCCTGAGCGCGAGCGCCGATCCGAGCGCTGTACTGAACGCGTTGCCGACGAGCTTCTCGACGCCCGAGCTCAACGTCTCGTGCGTCGAGGGAGAGCCGGCACGGGTCGTCGAGCGATTGCGCGCCGAGGCGAAGTTTCCCGGCGCGCGCGAGGTCGTCACCATCGACGGTGTGCGCGTCGAGTACGACGACGGCTTCGGCCTCGTCCGTGCCTCGAACACGACGCCGGTGCTCGTGCTCCGCTTCGAAGGCACGAGCGCCGAGGCGCTGGCGCGGATCGAGGCCGCCTGCATGGCCGCCTTGCGCGCGGTCAAGCCCGACGCACAGGTCCAGGCGGCGGCGCATTGACCGAGCGACGTGGCCGGCTCGAAGGAAGGGTGCCGTGCGCATTCTGATCGTCAAGCTCTCCTCGCTCGGCGACGTCGTGCACTCGCTGCCGGTCGTTGCCGACATCCATGCGGCCCGGCCCGACGCCGTCGTCGACTGGGTCGTCGAGCCGGCGTTCGCGCCAATGCTTCGACGGGTCGACGGCGTCGCCGAGGTGATCGAGTGCGACCTCCGGCGCTGGACCCGCGCCGGCTGGTGGCGTTCGTCGGTGCGTGCCGAGGCGAGTGCGTTCGTCGCGCGTCTTCGCCGCGAGACCTATGACGCGGTCATCGATCTCCAGGGGCTGACGAAGTCGGCGCTGATCGCGCGCCTCGCACGCGGTCCGACTTTCGCCCTCGCCAATCGCACCGAAGGTGCGAGCCACGAGTGGCCGGCGCGCTTCCTCGCGACGCACGCGATCCGGGTCGAGCCGCACAGCCACGCCCTCGACCGCGCGCGCGAGCTCGTCGCGCGCTCGCTCGGAGCGACGACGACCGCGGGGCCTGCGTTCGGTCTCGCCCGCGCGACAGAGCGATCGGTCGAAGACGAACGCACGGTCGTTTTCATCCACGGCACCTCGCGCGATGACAAGCTCTGGCCCGAAGCGAGCTGGATCGAGCTCGGCCGGTGCCTCGCCGCCGAAGGCTGGAGCGTCGCGTTGCCGCAGTCGAGCGCCGCCGAGCGCGAGCGCGCCGCGCGCATCGCTGCGGCCCTCGGACCGGCCGCGATCGTCTGGCCGACGATGGACATCGGCACCCTCGTCGATCGGCTCGCGACGACCGGCGCGGTCGTCGGCGTCGACAGCGGGCCGAGCCACATCGCGACCGCGCTCGGGCTGCGCCACGTCCAGATCTACAACTTCCCGACCGCGTGGCGCACCGGGCCGCAGCCGCGCCACGGGGCGTCGCATCAGGTGTCGGTCGAAGGTCGGCCGACGCCCGATGTCGAGGCCGTGTGGTCGGCTTGGCAGGCGACGGCGCGAGACGCCGCAGGCGTCGCGGGCGTCGCCGCCGAGGGTCGCGAAGCGCCCGCGCGATGAGCGAAAGCGCAGGCGCTCGCCTGGCGCGGCTCGCGTACTCGACGGTGCTGCGGCTGGTCGCGCCGCTCTACGCGCTGCGTGTCCTGTGGCGTGGCCGACGCGAGCCGCTTTACG
>JAYVVB010000161.1:0-4051 GCA_043787455.1 Rhizobacter sp. | reverse complement strand
GCCGGCGAGGACGAGGATCGGCGTGACGAGGATCGCGATCGACACCATCTTCATGTCGAAGGCCTCGATCTTCTTGCCCAGGTACTCGGGCGTGCGGCCGATCATCAGGCCGGCGATGAAGACGGTCAGGATAGCAAAGACGAGCATCCCGTAAAGCCCGGAGCCGACGCCGCCGAAGACGACCTCGCCGAGCTGCATGAGCACCAGCGGCACGGCGCCACCGAGCGGCATGAACGAGTCGTGCATCGCGTTGACGGCGCCGCACGAGGCCGCCGTCGTGATCGCGGCGAAGAGCGTCGAGGCCGCGATGCCGAAGCGCGCTTCCTTGCCTTCCATGTTGCCGCCTGGCTGAAGCGCGCTCGCCGACTGGTCGACGCCGAGCGGCGTGAGCAGCGGGTTGCCGCCCTGCTCCTGCGGCGAGACGATCAGGACCATGACGACGAACATCAGCGTCATCGCCGCCATCACGGCCCAGCCCTGGCGCATGTCCCCCGCCATTCGGCCGAACGCGAACACCAACCCGGCCGGGATCAGGAAGATCGACAGCATCTGGACGAAATTCGAGAGCGGTGTCGGGTTCTCGAACGGATGCGCGGAATTGGCATTGAACGGGCCGCCGCCGTTGGTACCGATCATCTTGATCGCTTCCTGCGAAGCGATCGGACCCATCGCGATCGACTGGGTCGCGGTCTTCGCGTCCTCCATCATGGGTTCGCCTTTCGCGTCCTTCAGCGGCTGGCCGTCGGCGCCGTTCTTCGGCTGCTGATAGGCGTTGACCTCGAGCGTCGTCGCGACCTGGGCGGCGTCGAAGTTCTGGATCGCGCCCTGGCCGACGAGGAAGACGGCGAACACGACCGAGAGCGGCAGCAGCACGTAGAGCGTCGAGCGCGTCGCGTCGACCCAGAAGTTGCCGAGCGTGCCCGACGACTTCGCGACCAAGCCGCGGATTAGCGCCCAGACGACGGCGATGCCGGTAGCGGCGGAGAAGAAATTCTGCACCGTGAGCGCGAGCATCTGCGTCAGGTGGCTCATCGTCGACTCGCCGGCATAGCCCTGCCAGTTGGTATTGGTGACGAAACTGATCGCGGTGTTGAACGATGAGTCCGGGCTGACAGCGGTCATGCCCTGTGGGTTGAGCGGCAGCACGCCCTGCAGCCGCTGCAGCGCATAGACGGCGACGACGCCGAGGACGTTGAAGGCGATCAGCGCGACCGCGTAGCGCTGCCAGGTCTGGCTCTCTTCGGGATCGACGCCGGCGAGGCGGTACATCGTCCGCTCGACGGCGACGAGCGGCTTCATCCACGCTGGCAGGCGGCCGTCGGCGACGGCCGAAAGCCACCGGCCCAGCGGCCAGGCGAGCGCCCCCAGGACGACGAGGTAGACGACGAGCTGCAGGACGAACGGGGTGGTCGCCATCACAGGTTCTCCGCGTTGAAGAGCGCAACGACGAGGTAGACGAAGAGGGCGACGGCGACGATCGCGCAGATCAGGTACAGGCCGCTCATCGCCGAGCCCCGAGCGAAGAGCAGCCGGCGACGAGGCCGCCGACCAAGGCGGCGAAGAGCGTGATCAGGAAGAGGTAGGCGAAGTCCATTGGATCGTTTCTGGCGAGTGGCGTGACAACGATCGAAATCCTAGGGAGACGCCCGTCAAGTCGTCGTAGAGAGGTGCGTCCCGGCCATCAAGATCGCATCAAGACGCGGTCGGACTCCAAGGCCGAGCAGCATGACCAAGGGCTTCGCGGTATCGTCGAAAGCCCCACGCGACTCGCACCGCCGCCACCATGAATACCCGTCAGCTGGGACCCCAGGGCCCCGTCGTCTCCGCCATCGGCCTGGGCTGCATGGGCATGAGCGACTTCTATTCGAATCGCGACGACGCGGAGTCGGTCGCGACCCTGCACCGCGCCCTCGACCTGGGCGTAAGGTTCCTCGACACGTCCGACGCCTACGGTCCGCACACCAACGAGGAGCTCATCGGCCGCACGATCAAGGGCCGGCGCAACGACGTCTTTCTCGCGACCAAGTTCGGCATCATCCGCGACCCGGCCGAGCCGCTGCGGCGCGGCTTCGACGGTACGCCGGCGTACGTGCGGCGCTCCTGCGAAGCGAGCCTGAAGCGGCTCGGCGTCGAGACGATCGACCTCTACTACCAGCACCGCGTCGATCCGAAGACGCCGATCGAGGAGACCGTCGGCGCGATGGCCGATCTCGTCCGTGCCGGCAAGGTCCGCCACATCGGTCTCTCGGAAGCTTCGGTCGCGACGCTGGAGCGCGCCTGCCGCGAGCATCCGGTCACCGCCCTGCAGAGCGAATATTCGCTCTGGTCGCGCGAGCCCGAGGACGGCACGCTGGCCGCCTGCCGCAGGCTCGACGTCGCCTTCGTGGCCTACAGCCCGCTCGGTCGCGGCTTTCTCACCGGCGCGATCACGAAGTTCGAGGACCTCGCCGAGGACGACTACCGGCGCCACAGCCCGCGCTTCCAGGGCGACAACTTCGCGAAGAACCTCACCCTGGCCGGCAAGGTGCAGCAGATCGCGGCGCGCATCGGTTGCAACGCTGGCCAGCTCGCGCTCGCCTGGGTCCTCGCCCAGGGAGACGACATCATTCCGATCCCCGGCACCAAGCGGCGCAAGTACCTCGAGGAGAACGTCGCCGCGACCGATCTCGTCCTCGGCCGCGACGTGCTCGACGAACTGGCCTCGGTGTTCCCGGCGGGCGCGGCCGCGGGCCAGCGCTATCCCGACAACATGATGAAGGCGCTGAACGGCTGATCGACCTGAAGCGCGAGCGGCGCGTCCGGCTCAGTAGCCGAGCGCCAGCCCCGAGTGATAGCGCGGATCGATGGCGCCGTAGAAGCGGTTCTTGCCGACCGGCTTGCCGTCCAGCTGGGGCGCGCCGACGAGGATCGCGGCGACCTGGTTCAAGGGCCGGATCGGGACGAGCTTGTGGCCCATGCCCTCGAGGATCCTGCGCGTGTCGGGACCGATCGCGAACGGCTCGACGGTGGTCGACTCCGGCAGCCACTGCTGGTGGAAGCGCGGCGCATCGACCGCCTCCTGGATCGTCATGCCGTAGTCGACGACGTTGACGATGGTGTGCACGACCGTCGTGATGATCCAGCTGCCGCCGGGCGTGCCGAGCACGAGGAGTGGCCGGCCGTCGCGTGTGACGATCGTCGGGCTCATCGAGCTGAGCGGCCGCTTGCCCGGCGCGATCGCGTTGAGCTCGCCCTGCACCAGGCCATACAGATTGGGCACGCCGAGCTTGACGGTGAAGTCGTCCATCTCGTTGTTGAGGAGGACGCCGGTGCCGGCCGCCGTGACCCTGGCGCCGAACCAGTCGTTGAGCGTGATCGTCACCGCGACCGCGTTGCCGTGGACGTCGACGATCGAATAGTGCGTCGTGTTCGTTCCTTCGTGCGGTGCGACGCCTTCCTTGAGGTCGCGCGAGACGGCGGCGCGCGCCGGATCGATGGCGGCACGGATGCGCGCCGCGTAGGCCTTGTCGAGGAGATGCGCCAGCGGGTTGGTCACGAAGGCCGGGTCGCCGAGCAGGCTGTTGCGATCGACGAAGGCGTGGCGCATCGCCTCGATCTGCACGTGCACGCCCTGGGCCGAGCGAAAGCCCCAGTCCTTGAGCGGATAGCCTTCGAGGACGTTGAGGATCTCGCACACGATCACGCCGCCCGAGCTCGGTGGCGGCGCCGAGACGACGTGCAGGCCGCGGTAGTCGCACTCGACCGGCGCGAGCTCGCGCGTCGAATAGGCGTCGAGGTCGGCGAGCGTGATCAGCCCGTGGCCCGTTCGGCTCGAAGCGACGATCGCGCGCGCGACCGGGCCGGCGTAGAAGCCCGCGATGCCCGCTTCGCGAACCTGTCGCAGCGTCGCGGCGAGGTCCTTCTGCACCAGCCGATCGCCGATGGCGAAGGGCTGGCCGCGGTTCAGGAAGATGGCCGCGCTCGCCGGGTCGGCGCGGAACTCCTCGGTCGCCGTCGAGAGCAGGGCGATGTCGCCCTCGTCGAGCACGAAGCCCTCTTCGGCGAGGCGGAT
>JAYVVB010000160.1:0-2622 GCA_043787455.1 Rhizobacter sp. | reverse complement strand
TCACCAACGCCATCGGCACCATCGCTGCAGCGAACGTGAGCAACGTCGCGGTCACCTGCGCCGCCAATTCGCACAGCCTTGGCGGCACGATCTCCGGGCTGCCTTCGGCCGGGCTCGTGCTGACCAACGGCACCGACCCGGTGAGCCCATCCGCGGGCGCGTTGTCGTTTACCTTCGCCATTCCGGTCGCCGAAGGCGGCGCATTCGCCGTGGCCGTGAAGACACAGCCGACGGGCGCGGCCTGCAGCGTCGGCAGCGGCATCGGCACGATGGGCACGAGCGACATCGCCTCGGTGCAGGTCACGTGCGCGGCCAACGGATACCACGTCGGCGGCACGATCGCCGGGCTGACGTCGACGGGACTGATCCTGGCCAACGGCGCCGACACGGTGAACCCTGCGGCCAACGCGGCCAGCTTCACGTTTGCCGACCCGGTGGCCTTCGGCGGCAGCTACAGCGTAACGGTGCAGCAGCAGCCCGTCACGCAGACCTGCGTGGTCGCAGGAACCTTCCCCGCAACGATCGGGGCCGGCGACGTGAGCAACGTGGCGGTGACCTGCTCGACGACAACGCAGTTTCCCTTGGTCGCGGGGCGTGAAATCTGTCCCGCCACGGGTCTGCAGGAGATCGACGGGATCGGTGCTGCCGCGAGCATGTCCATCTCGTACAAGACCGGGACCTTCGACGTCGCCGGCAACCTGTACGTGATGTCAGCACACGAGACGCTAAGGAAGGTGACGCCCGCCGGCGTCGTGACCACCCTTGCCGGGCAGTACTACATGGGCGGCAACCTCGTCCAGTCCGATGGCACCGGCTCTGCCGCTTCCTTCTCGTCGCCGAACTTCATGGCTGCCGACAGCACGGGCAACATCTACGTCTCCGACGCATACGCCATCCGCAAGGTCACGCCTGCCGGCGTCGTGACCACCATCGCCGGCAACGCCACCCTCAACGGCTACACCGACGGCATCGGGCCCAACGCGCGGTTCTCGTACCCTCAGGGACTGGCGGTCGACACTGCCGGCAACGTCTTCGTTTCCGACGGGAATGCGATCAGGAAAATCACTCCGGCCAACGTCGTCACGACCTATGCGGGCTTCGTCAACCTGCAGGGTTATGCAGACGGGCCGGCCGCTGGAGCTCTGTTCAACACTCCGTCGGGCTTGGTGTTCGACGCCGCGGGCAATCTGATCGTGCTCGACTCGCTCAACAGCCTCATTCGCAAGATCACGCCCGCCGGGATCGTCTCCACGCTGGCGGGCGCCGTGCCGCCGTCCGCCGGGTTCGCTGACGGGACCGGCACGGCAGCCCGTTTCGGACAGCCTTCGCACGTCACGATCGACAGCGCCGGCAACCTCTTCGTGCAGGACTATGTCGGCAGTGCGATACGCATGGTCACGCCGGCGGGGGTGGTCACGACGGTCGCGACGACGCAGCAATTCACGGGCGCCACCGGAGCGTCGCCCCCCTCCGGCAGCCTCGCACTGCCCCTCAACTACAGCAATCCGCTTCTCGTCGTCAACGGCGCCGGCAAGCTCTACCTGCCGATCGGCTGTGCGATCGAGAAGGCCGGACCATGATGACGTGAGATACCTGTCCGCACATCGACCGTCTGAGCGCTGGGCCGATGCGCACTCGACGCGAACTCTGGACTAGTCGCCGAAGCCTTTCGATCGACTAAACCACCTGCCGCTCCCGCCCCGCCCAATACGGCTTGCGCAAATCCTTCTTGAGAATCTTCCCTGTCGGATTGCGCGGCAAGTCGCTCACCACATCCACCGTCTTCGGACACTTGAACGCCGCCATCCGCTCGCGACACCACGCGAGCAGCTGCTCGGTGTCGAGCGTCGCGCCGGGCGCGGCGACGACGACGGCCTTGGGCACCTCGCCCCATCGCTCGTCGGGCACGCCGATCACGGCGACGTCCTGGATCTGCGGGTGCTCGGCCAGCACGCGCTCGATCTCCGCGGGGTAGATGTTCTCGCCGCCGCTGATGATCATGTCCTTGATGCGGTCGGTGATGTAGAGGTAGCCGTCGACGTCGAGGTAGCCGCCGTCGCCGGAGCGCAGCCACCCGTCGGGCGTGATCGTCGCGGCGGTCGCTTCGGGCTGGCCCCAGTAGCCGCCCATGAGCTGGTCGCTCTTCACCCAGACCTCGCCACGCTCGCCGGTGGCGACGGGCTCGCCCGTCACGGGGTCGCGGATCTCGATCTCGACGCCGGAGATCGCACGGCCCGCGGACACGAGCCGATGCGCCACCGCCGGGTCGACGTGATCCTCGGGCGGGAGCACGCTGACCGCGCCCGACTGCTCGGTCATGCCGTAGATCTGCTGCATCACGTTCGGGAAGAGCTTGAGCGAGGCCCGCATCACCGGCAGAGGCATCGGCGATGCGCCGTATGAGAGCGCCTTCAGCGACGAGTAGTCGCGCCCGGCGGCGCCGGGCACCTGGTTCATCGCGGCCAGGAGCGCCGGCACGAAGAAGGTGTGGGTGATCTTCTCGGCCTCGATCATCGCCAGCGCGGCCGCCGGGTCGGGCGTGCGCATGACGACGATCTGCGCGCCCAGGCTGATCGCCATCAGCGCATAGCTCGTGCCGCCGACGTGGAAGAGCGGCATCGC
>JAYVVB010000159.1:0-10054 GCA_043787455.1 Rhizobacter sp. | reverse complement strand
GAGCCGGACCAAGGTGATCCCGGTGCCGGGCGTCGACTTCTATTCGTCGCTCGGTGCCTTCGTGGCGACCGACACCGGCATCGGCTGGAACTTTTCGCGGCGCGAGGACCTGCAAGGCGGCGTGCGCCTCTGGCCCGTGTTCGGTCGCAACGACGCCCGATCGCGCCGACGCGGGCTGCCCGATGTCGGCACGCGTCTCGCCGAGGGAGCGTTTCTGAATTACGCGCCGCTGTCCTTCATGACCTTGCAGAGCGGCGTCCTCGCCGGCTCGGGCGACAGGCGCGACGGCGTTCAGGTCGAAGGTGGGGCGACCGTCGGCGCACCGATCGGCGATCGCCTCCTCGCCGGCGTGACCCTCGGCGCGACCTGGGCCAACGGGCCGCACCTGCGCAGCTACTACGGCGTCACGCCGCGAGCATCGGCCGCCGGCGCCTTGCCGGTCCACTCGCCGGGCGCGGGCTGGCTCGACGTCAACGCGCAGCTCAACGGCGAGCTGCGCATCGCCGAGCGTTGGAAGCTCTCGGGGCAGGTGGTCGGCGCCCGGCTCGTCGGCGACGCGGCGAAGAGCCCGGTGACAGAGGCGCGCCGCCAGACGAGCTTCTCGCTCACGCTCTGGTATCGGCTGAAGTAGGACGCGCGCTCATTTCTGCGAGAGCGCATTGCTGACCAGCCGCGACGTGATGTCGACGATCTGCACCATGCGGCTGTAGGCCATGCGCGTCGGGCCGATGACGCCGAGCGTGCCGACGACCTGGCCGTCGACCTCGTACGGCGCCGACACCACCGAAAGCTCCTCGTACGGCACGACCAGGCTCTCGCCGCCGATGTAGATGCGCACGCCCTCGGCGCGACTCGAGACCTCGAGCAGGCGCATCAGCTGGGTCTTCTGCTCGAACAAGTCGAAGAGCTTCCGGAGGCTGCCCATGTCGCTCGACAGGTCCTGGATCGCGAGCAGGTTGCGCTCGCCGGCGATCACGACCTGCTCGTGGCTTTCGGCGATCGCATCGGTGCCGGCCTGTACCGCCGCCTGCATCAGCGCCGAGATCTCGCCGCGCAGCGCGTCGACCTCGGTCTTGAGACGCTCCCTCACCTCCTCGAGCGTGAGCCCCGCGTAGTGCGAGGTGAGGAAGTTGCTCGCCTCCTGGAGCTGCGCGGAGGTGTAGTCCCGCGCCGTGAAGATCACCCGGTTCTGGACGTCGCCGTCGGGCGCGACCAGGATCACGAGGATGCGCCGCTCCGACAGGCGCATGAACTCGATGTGATGAAACACGCTCACCTTCTTCGGCGCCGTGATCACGCCGACGAAGCTCGAAAGGCTCGACAGCAGCTGGGCCGCGTTGGCGATGACGCGCTGCGGCTGGTCGGCGTGCAGTTGCGCCTCGATGCGCGGCTCGCCCGCGCCGAGGGACAGCTGGCTCGGCTGCGCCGTGAGCATGGTGTCGACGAAGAGCCGATAGCCGCGTGCCGTGGGCACGCGTCCGGCGCTCGTGTGCGGGCTGGCGATCAGGCCGAGCTCCTCGAGGTCGGCCATGACGTTTCGGATCGTCGCCGGCGAGAGCTCGAGGCCGCTGGCGCGCGAGAGCGTGCGTGAGCCGACCGGCTGGCCGTCGGCGATGTAGCGCTCCACGAGCGCTTTCAGCAGGGTCTTGGCACGCTCGTCGAGCATCGTGGCGCAGGCCGTCTTTGTAGGGTGTTTTTGCAGGGCGATTTTGCCTGCGTCGGCAGGGGTCGCTGTGGTGTAATCCCGCGAATGGCGACCCGCTTCCGGCACGCTGCACTGGTCGGCAAGTTCAACGCCGAGGGCATCCGCGAAGAGCTCGAATCGGTCGCCGCGTTCCTCGTCGGCCACGGGCTTGCGGTGACACTCGAGCAGGACACCGCCGCCAACACCGGCATCACCGCGTATCCCTGCCTGCCCGCGGGCGCGCTCGGCGCAGCGTGCGACATCGCCGTCGTCGTCGGCGGCGACGGCACGATGCTCGGCATCGCGCGCCAGCTCGCTCGCCACGACACGCCGCTCGTCGGCATCAACCAGGGTCGGCTCGGCTTCATCACCGACATCGGCCTGGGCGACTTCGAGGCCGCGCTCGGCGCGATCCTCGCCGGCGACTACGAGGAGAAGAAGCGGACGATGCTCGAAGGCCACGTCGAGCGCGACGGCGCGACGATCTTCGAAGGCCTGGCGCTCAACGACGTCATCGTCAGCCGCGGCGCGAGCGCCGGCATGGTCGAGCTCAGGATCGAAATCGACGGCGATTTCGTCGCCCAGATCCGCGCCGATGGCCTGATCGTCAGCTCGCCGACGGGCTCGACCGCCTACGCGCTCTCGGCGGGCGGCCCGATCCTGCATCCGGGCATCTCGGCCTGGGCGCTGGTGCCGATCGCGCCGCACGACCTCTCGAACCGGCCGATCGTCGTGCCCGACAGCGGCGAGGTCGGCATCGAGATCGTCGCCGGCCGCGACGCGAGCGTGAATTTCGACATGCAGTCGCTCACCAGCCTCGCCCACGGCGACCGCATCTGCGTGCGCCGCTCGGCGCATCGCGTCCATTTCCTGCATCCGCGCGGCTGGAGCTACTACGCGACCTTGCGCGGCAAGCTGCACTGGGCTTCGGGCTCGGCTTGAATATGAGTGCCCGATGCCGCCTCTCTTCGTTCGCTGCCCGCCGAGGGGGCGCTCGGTCGGCTTGGGAGCGGCCCGGCGCCGACTGACATGCTCCACCGCCTCGCCATCCGCGACTTCGTCATCGTCGACGCGCTCGAGATCGAGTTCGGCGCGGGCTTCAGCGTGCTCAGCGGCGAGACCGGCGCGGGCAAGTCGATCCTCGTCGACGCGCTGCAGCTCGCGCTCGGCGGCCGCGGCGAGGCCGGCGTCGTGCGCGAAGGCGCGGCGCGCGCCGAGATCAGCGCCGAGTTCGACGTCCCGCCCGCGCTCTCGTCGTGGCTTGCCGATGCCGGCTTCGATGCCGACGCCGGCGATGCCGGTCGACTCCTGTTGCGCCGGACGATCGACGCGCAGGGAAAGAGCCGCGCCTGGATCAACGGCAGCGGCGCGACCATCGCCCAGCTGCGCGAGGCCGCCGATCACCTCGTCGACATTCACGGTCAGCACGCCTGGCAAGGGCTGACGCGCGCACCCGCCGTGCGTGCTCTGCTCGACGGCCATGCCGAGGTCGACACGACGCCGCTGGTCGCGCGCTGGACCGAGTGGCGCGCCTCGGCGCAGACACTGGCGGCGGCGGGCGAGAAGCAAGGCCGGCTCGAGAGCGAGCGCGAGCGGCTCGCGTGGCAGATCGGCGAGGTGATGAAGCTCGCTCCCGGCGCCGACGAGTGGGCCGAGCTCGACGCCGAGCACACGCGTCTCGCGCACGGCCAGTCGCTGCTCGATGCGGCGCGCGCCGCGCTCGACGCCATCGTCGAAGCCGATGCGAATGCCGATGCCCTCGCCGGTCGCGCCGTCGACGCGCTCCAGGCGGTCGCGGAATTCGACGCGCGACTCGAAGGCCCGATCGAAGCGCTGCAAGGCGCGCAGGCACAGCTGCAGGACGCGGCGCACACGCTCTCAAGCTATCTCGATCGCAGCGACCTCGACCCCCAGCGGCTGCGCGAGATCGACGAGCGCCTCTCGGCCTGGGTCGGCCTCGCGCGCCGCCATCGGCGGCCGCCGGCCGAGCTGCCAGCGCTCCTCGCGCAGTGGCAAGGCGAGCTGCGCGAGATCGAAGCCGCGGCCAACCTCGAATCATTGCAAGCGGCGCACGATGCCGCGCGCAATGCGTACGAGGCCGAAGCGAAGCGCGTCTCGTCGGCGCGCAAGGCCGCGGCGCCGAAGTTCGCCGCCGCCGTGACGCGGACCATGCAGCAACTCGGCATGGCCGGCGGTCGCTTCGACGTCGCGCTCGAGCCGAGCGGCGCGGCGCAATCGTTCGGTCTCGAGAACGTCGAGTTCCTCGTCGCCGGTCATGCCGGCTCGACGCCGCGTCCGCTCGCCAAGGTCGCTTCGGGCGGCGAGCTCTCTCGCATCGCGCTCGCCGTCGCCGTCGTCGGTACCGAGCTGCAAAGCGGCAGCGAATCGCCCGGCACGCTGATCTTCGACGAGGTCGATGCCGGCATCGGCGGCGCCGTCGCCGAGACCGTCGGCCGACTCATGAAGCAGCTCGGTCGCGAGCGCCAGGTGCTCGCCGTCACCCACCTTCCGCAGGTGGCGGCGTGTGCCGATCGTCACTTTCTCGTCAGCAAGGAAGCGAAGGGCGCATCGACGCGCAGCGCGGTCGAGGAAGTCGCCGGCGAAACGCGCGTCGCCGAGATCGCGCGCATGCTCGGCGGCCAGCAGCTGTCGTCGACGAGCCTCGCCCACGCCGAGGAGATGCTGGCGTCGAGCACCAAGGCACGGCCCGCATCGGCGCGAAAGGGAACGCGATGAGCGATCCCGACGGAGACGCGCCGGCAGCAACCGCCCCGCGGGAGATCATTCTGGTCACAGGCACCTCGGGCTCGGGCAAGTCGGTCGCTCTGCATGCGCTCGAGGACGCGGGCTTCTTCTGCGTCGACAACCTCCCGCCCGAGCTCTTGCGCGATTTCCTGCGCCTCGAGCATCGGCGCGACGACCGGCGCATCGCCATCGCCGTCGACGTACGCAGCGCCGGGTCGCTGCCGCATCTGCTGCCGCTCCTGGCCGAGCTGCGCGGCGAAGGCGTGTCGATCCGGCCGATCTTTCTCGACGCGACCACGGGCGCGCTCGTGCGCCGCTTCTCGGAGACCCGTCGCGCCCATCCGCTCGGCGATCGCGGCGCGCTGGTCGAGGCGATCCGGATCGAGCGCGAGCTGCTCGCCGACCTGCGCGAGCTGTCGACCGTGATCGACACCAGCCTGCTCCGACCAACGCAACTACGCGCCTGGGTGCGCGAGCTGGTGAAGGCCGCCGACAGCCGGCTCACCCTGGTCTTCGAGAGCTTCGCCTACAAGCACGGCGTGCCGCTCGACGCCGACTACGTCTTCGACATCCGCGTCCTGCCGAACCCGCACTACGTGCGCGAGCTGAGTCCGCTCACCGGCCGCGACGCCGCCGTTGACGCCTACCTGCAGGCGCAGCCCGAAGTGCTCGACATGCTGGCGCAGGTCGAGGCCTTCCTGCGCCGCTGGCTGCCGGCGTTCGAGGCCGATCAGCGCAGCTATCTCACCGTGGCGATCGGCTGCACCGGCGGCCAGCACCGCTCGGTCTGGTTCGCCGAGCGGCTGGGCGTTGCTTTCGGCAATCGCGCGGCGACTCTCGTCCGGCACCGCGAGCTCGAAGGCGCACCATGACGCTCGGAGAGCTGCCGCTCTTTCCGCTGCGCTCGGTCCTCTTCCCGGACGGCCTGCTCGAGCTCAAGATCTTCGAGGCCCGCTACCTCGACCTCATATCACGCTGCATGAGGGCGTCGGAGCCGTTCGGCGTCGTTTGCCTGAAGGGCGGCCGCGAAGTGAAGGGGGCCGAAGGCGTCGAGCTCTGCGACGTCGGCACGACGGCCGAGCTGGTCGATGTCGACAGCGCCTCGGCGGGCATCCTTCTCGTGCGCTGCCGTGGTGGCTCGCGCTTCACGCTCGGCACGACGCGTCAGGAGCCCGATGGCCTCTGGGTCGGAACGGTCACCGCGATCGACGCCGACCCCCTGGTCGCGCCGTCGGCGAGCCAGGCCGACATCGTCAAGAGCCTGGCCGAGGCTATCGCCGCACTCGCCGCGCAAGGCGCGCGACCCTTCCTCGAGCCGCACCGCTTCAACGACGCCGGCTGGGTCGCCAATCGCTGGTGCGAGATCCTGCCGCTGCCGATCGAGGCCAAGCAGCGGCTGCTCACGCTCGCGGATCCGCTCGAGCGCCTCGACGTCGTCGACTCGCTGATGCGGGTCAGGACCGACGCTCACTGAGGTCGGCCGCAAGGCGCTTCCTGAGCGGCGCCGGCAGGCCGAGGGCGAGCGCGTCATCGGGCGCGAACCAGCGACCGCTCGGCCAGCGCGCGAGCAGCACGGCGAGCGAACGCGCCGACGTTCGCGCCGCGAAAGTCCAGCGCACAGGCTGCAGGTGCCAGTCGAAGTGGGTGAGGACATGCACGAACGGCGCCCCCGTTTCGCTGCGTCCCGGCCACGACGAGGTCGCCGCGGCCAGCGCTTCGATCGAATCGAATTCGGGCAGGCTCCAGAGCCCGGCCCACACGCCGCGGGCTTCGCGCTCGACCAGCCAGACGGCACCCTTCCAGCGCAGTTCGAGCCAGACGCTGTCGCGGCGAGTGCGCACGAGCCGGCGCGACTTCACCGGAAAGAGCGCCTGCGTCCCCGTCTGCGCCGCAACGCATTCGCTGTGCACCGGACACAAGAGGCAATGCGGCGAGCGGGCGAGGCAGATCGTCGCGCCGAGATCCATCAGGCCCTGCGTGTAGGACTCGACGCCGCGCCTCGGCAGCAGCTCGGTCGCGGCCTGCCAGAGCTCGCCCTCGGCGCGCGCCTGGGCGAGGTCGCCGTCGAAGGCGAGGACGCGGGTGAGCACGCGCTTGACGTTGCCGTCGAGGATGGCGACGCGCTCGCCGAAGCAGAATGCCGCGATCGCGGCGGCGGTCGAGCGACCGATGCCGGGCAGCGTCGCGAGCATCGCGCTGGTTGTCGGAAATTCGCCGCCGTGCTCGGCGACGACGACATGTGCGCAGCGATGGAGATTCCTGGCGCGGCCGTAGTAGCCGAGGCCGCTCCACGCGGCGAGGACGTCGCCGGGCTCGGCCGCGGCGAGCACGCGCACGTCGGGAAAGCGCGTCATGAAGCGCTCGAAATAGCCGAGCACGGTCTGCACCTGCGTCTGCTGCAGCATGATCTCGGAGACCCACACGCGATACGGATCGCGCGTGTTCTGCCACGGCAGATCGCGCCGGCCGTGGCTTCGCTGCCAGGCGACGACACGCTCGGCGAACCCGGAACCGGTCAAGCCTGGCGCTGCTCCATCACCTCGACCGGCACCGCGTCGTCGAAGAGCGGCAGATCGAGCGTGACCATGGCAGCGTCGGTCGCCAGCGGCGCGGCGAAGGCGTGCTCGCGCAGCGCCTCGGCGAGCTCGGCGGTGCGCGACTGGAAGTGCTGCAGGCGCTTGTCCTGGGTCTCGATCTCGGTGATCCGGGTCTCGAGCTCGCCGGCCGCGTTCTGCACCTTCTCGAGCGTCTCGCCGCGGCGCTTGAAGGTCTTGCGACGCTCGCGCAACTGGGCGTCGACCTGCGCCGACACCGCCTTGTTCCAGAGCTCGAGCTCGCCGCTCGCGTTCTCGAAGACGACGCGCAGCTTGGAGACGAGCATGCGCCGGAACTGCTCCATGAACTTGGGCTGCGCCAGGCGCAGCGCCAGCGTCAGGCCGAGGTACTGGACGTAGTTGCTCTCGATCAGCTGGAGCTCGTTCGCGAAGCGATCGAAGTCGAGCGGCTTGCCGATGACGAGGCCGAAGCCGTACTCTGCGTTGAGACGCGCGAAGGTCGCCGTCAGCATCTCGCGGATCTCGGTGTTGCGGCGCTGGCCTTGCGCGAGCAGCTCGCGCAGCCGCTCGCACAATGCGACGAAGGCCTTCCTCGCGCCGAGGTTGAGAAAGCCCGAGCTCATCGACGCCTGCATCTCCGCGACCTCGTCGCGGAGGCGATCGGACGAGAGGTCGACGAGCATGTCCTTCAGCATGCGCGCGTGCACCGAGCGCATCGCCTGCAGGATCGTCGTGCACTCCTCGAACTCGAGCGTCTCGGCCTCGACACGCTTCAACATCAGCTTGACCTTCGAGCCGTTCTTGCCGCGCAGGCCGCGCAGCTCGAGCGTCTGCTCGGCCAGCTGGCGGCGCTGGTCACCGATCTTGCGGACGACGTGATCCTCGACGCGCTGTGCACCTTCCTGCACGACCTGCTCGAGCACCTGGCGGCGCTGCGGCAGGAGCTGCGCCCCTAGCGCGGCCTCGAGCAGCGGCAGGCGGCTTTCGTTGAGGCCCATCTCGTCGCCGCCGACGCGCGCCGCGAGTGCCTGCCGCGCCGAGAGCGGAAAGACACGCTGCATCGGCACGCCGAGGGTGCGCGCGGTTTCCTTCACCTGCTGCGTGATCTGCGCCTCGACCTGCTGGATCGTCGCCAGCGGATCCGCGAGCGCATCGATCTTGTTGAGGACGACGAAGCGCGTTGGCGTATGCGCGCCGAGGTGGTCACGCCAGATCGCAAGGTCGGACTTGGTGACGCCGGTGTCGGCGCCGAGGATGAAGACGGTCGCGTGCGCGCTCGGCAACAGGCTCAGCGTCAGCTCGGGCTCGGCACCGATCGCGTTCAGACCCGGCGTGTCGAGCACGACCAGGCCCTGCTTCAGGAGCGGATGCGGATAGTTGATGAGGGCGTGGCGCCAGGCCGGCACCTCGACCTTGCCGTTGTCGTCGACCGGCGGGTTGTCGTCGGGCGAGGCGTCGTCCCAGAAGCCGAGGGCGCGCGCCTGCTCTTCGGTGACCCACTCGGTGCGCGTCACCTCGAGCAGCGACTCGGCGAGCTGATCGGGGTCCTGCACGTCGAGCGCGAGCCGGCGCCAGGCGCGCGGCTGGCCGCGCATCTCGCCGAGCGAGAGGCCTTCGAGCCGGGTCTCGATCGGCAGCAGCAGCAGCGACGCCGGCTCGTCGCCACGCCAGCCGAGCTCGACCGGGCACATCGTCGTGCGGCCCGGCGTCGCGGGCAGGATGCGCCGGCCGGTGTCGGCGAAGAAGATCGCGTTGATGAGCTCCGACTTGCCGCGCGAGAACTCGGCAACGAAGGCGACGACGAGCTTCTCGTTGCCGAGCCGCTGGCGCAGCGCCGCGACCTGGTCGGCCGCTTCGCCCTGGGCGAGATCGTGGTCGGCGAGGAACCGGGCGAGGCCTTCGAGGCGCTCGCAGAGGGCGGAGCGCCAGCCGCCGAGGGCGTCGAGACTGGTGGCGAACGAAGGCGTCATCGAGCAGCGAAAAGGGGTTCGGATCATGGTAGCTCAGGGCCTTCGCGGCCAACGCCGCCGAAACACATGGTCACAGTCCAGGGCGGGCCTTTCGCACACCGTGCGACGCTCTGATTCACCCTCCGAGCACTTCAGCGGCGCTGGCACCCCGGGCAGAAGAACGTCGCACGCGCGCCCTGGACGATGCGCCGCACGCTCGTGCCGCAACGCGAGCACGGCTTGCCGGCGCGGCCGTAGACGCGCGCCTGGAGCTGGAACGCGCCGGCCATGCCGTGGCTGTCGCGGAAGTCGCGCAGGGTCGAGCCGCCGAGCTCGACGGCACGCGCGAGCGTCGTTCGCACGGTGTCGGCGAGGAGCGCTGCGCGCGTCCGGCTGAGGCGGTCGCTGCGCGTGCGCGGATCGATCGCTGCTTCCCACAGCGCCTCGCAGGCGTAGATGTTGCCGGCGCCGACGACGATGGCGCCGCCGAGCAGCGCGGTCTTCACGGCGACTCGGCGACGATGCAAGGCGTTGTAAAGATGGGCGCCATCGAAGCGCGGATCGAAGGGCTCGAGGCCGAGCCCGGCGAGGAGCTTGGTGGCAGGCGCCTCGTCGAGCGATGGCGACCAGACGACGGCGCCGAAGCGGCGGGGATCGGTGAGCCTGAGCGTGCCGCGCGCGGTGACGAGATCGAAGTGGTCGTGCGCGCCGGCGTCGCCGGCCTTCGCCGTGAACGCGAGCGATCCCGACATGCCCAGATGCAGCAGCAAGCCGCCGCGGTCGAAAGCCAGCCACAGGTACTTGCCGCGCCGGCTCACGTCGCCGACGGTGCGGCCGACGAGCGCCTCTGGATCGGCGCCGAGCGGCCAGCGCAGCGGCTTGCCGACACGAACGCCGGTGACGCGAGCGCCGCGGATCCGCTCGGCGAAGCTGAGCCGCGTGACCTCGACTTCGGGAAGCTCGGGCATGGTTTGGGGACGCTCAGCGCGCGGCGACGACGACGGCGACGTCTTTGCACGAAGCGCGCGAAATTATCACGATCGAAGCGGGTCGGATGCTCCGGCGCGGTCTTCGCATCCCCTTCAAGCCGGCGCGGGCCGAGGGCGTCACACTAGAATTGT
>JAYVVB010000158.1:0-3283 GCA_043787455.1 Rhizobacter sp. | reverse complement strand
CGTGGCCCTAACGGTTGAGAAACGCCGCAGGCCTGCGCCGCGTCCTCGCTCTGCAAGCCCAGCGCGATGCATTCCCAGAATGCCTGCTTGACGGGCCGTCGATTGATCTGCGGACCTCCCGGTGAGCGCATTGGCGCTCGCCCTGTCCGTTCTTCTGTCCACCCCTTGGGTCGTCCCATTGAACACCTCCTTGATTGAGATGTCGCAACGACTGATTGAATCCACCCAGTACACCTCGATCGCCTTCGGCAACCGATGCAAGGAGATGGGCGTCAGACCTTCGATGGAACTGTCGGCGACGCCTACGACAACGCCATGGCCGAGAGCTTCTTCGCCACGCTCGAGTGCGAACTGATCGATCGATGTAGCTGGCAGACCAAGACCGAGGCACATCTGGCGTTGTTCACCTACATCGAAGGTTGGTACAACCCGCGCCGCCGGCACAGCTCGCTCGGGCAGATCTCACCGGCGAACTTCGAAAGCAAACACTCGGACAAGATCTGTCGTCGAGCGCCCCGTCGGCAACACGGGATACCCACCGTCGGCGCTTGCGTGGCGGGCGCCACGCCGCCGGTGGATATCCCTGCACCAGAGCTCACCGATCAGACTTGAAACTTAAGTCCACAACCGTCCGTGCAACAGGGTCAAGTCCAGTGGGGTGCGCTTTGGGCTCCTCACCCGCCCGCCAAGTAGCGCGAATCCAAACCAGCCCGCGAGACCAAATGCTCCGCCGCTGATGGCGAGTCCGACGCCACCAATCCCATCATCGCGGCCGAGGGCCAAGATGACCTCGTCTTGTTCGCTGTCCTGTTGACGGCAATGGCGTCAGAATGCACGGCGGCCGACGAGAACGATCGGCTCAACAGGGAGACGGACGAATGAAGCCTTTGACTCTCAAAGCGATAATTTGCAGCGCGCTGCTGGTCGCCGCCGCAGCGCACGCGGCGGGAACCGTCGGCAGCACCTTCCCACCTGGTTTCCCGGTGATCGAAGACACGTCGTTGGCAAGGCCGGTGATAGGCTTCGGCGCCGCCGGGACAGTGATGCGGACTCCGGTGATACTGCTCCACGGAAACAACGACACGCCGTTTGCGACGGCCTGCAATCCCTTCGGCCGCATCCAGGCGTTGGCCCAGTACCTGGCCGACAATGGCTTTGCAACGAGCGAGCTCTGGGGCCTCGGTTATGAGGGCGACCAGTGCGACCTGATCAAGGATCAGACGCGTCGCTCGAGCATCGCCCATACCAATGCCGCCAACGTCCCCGACCTGCGCCGGTTTGTCCGCGCGGTGCTGACGTTCACCGGTGCCAAGCGGGTCGACATCGTCGCCCACAGCCTTGGTGTGACGCTAGCTCGCGAGTGGATGCGGCAGGACGAAACCGACGTCGTGAGACGCTTGGTCGCCATTGACGGGCCGAATCACGGCATCATCAATTGCTCGCCCGATCCTCGCAACTACTTTCGGGCCCCCGCTAACGGTGGCTTCACGCCGGCGAGCGAGGTCTGCCAGGAGCTCGGCTCACCGAACACGCCTTTCCTGCGCCTGCTCAACGCAGAAGACGAGCGCCGCGAATCCGAAGGGCGAACGCGCGTGCTGGTGATCCGAAACGCCGACACGAGCTTCGTCTACTTCCCGGTACAGGATGGTTTCATCGCGCCGGTGCCGGCCATCGATTCGTTCGGCGCGCCGACCGATTTTTCGCTGAGTGCCAGGGTGCGCGGTGCGCGCGAGATCTCGCTGACGGGGCAAGGCGCATACGACCCGGTGCTTCATACCGCCCACCTGGGCATCCTCAACTCGCCCCAGACTTGGCAGGCAACGCTCGAGTTCCTGACCGAAGCCCGCCGCGGCGAACGGGACGACTGAACGGCTCTCCAGCGACCGGTGTGGCGTCGAGCAAGCCCTACCCATTTGGCCGTCGCCTTGAGCACGTCACGTGGTCATCCCGACTCGGCGCGCCGGTCGCGCTGCACGCTCAGACTTATCCGCCGCTCCGAGAACGCGTCCGCTGTGTCGCCCGACCCCACGCCTCCACAAGTCGCCCTCAGATTCCTATCGCACTTCCTTGTTAGGCCTAACTGGATTTTCGAGCGGACCACTCTCGGCCATCAGCCGCTGGTGGTGGTCGACTATCCGGCACTTGACAGTGGCTGTGCGCCTGCAGCGCTCTCGCCCAATCACTGCCTCAAGTGGCGCTATCTCAGGAACCGAGCCGCAAGTCGCATTCGACCCGGGAGCCGGCGGTCTCTGGGCGCGTGCCCACCGCCTTTCAATGCCCTGTCCAGAAGACGCAGTTGCGGCGCGCCGCGAAATCCGCTGCTTGCGTTACGCCGTCCGGCTTCAGCAACAGCGCCTTGTCGGAGGCACCGTGGCACTGTGGCTATTGCCACCAGGCTTCGAGAGTATTTGGATTGCCAGTCTTTGCGAATCGGGCCCAGAAACCGGTCCTCTGGGCAGAGGGGTTCCCTTGGCTCACGGTCATCGGAACCGGCGAAGGGATCGACGTCGTTACCTTGAACAGGTGTTGCAATTCGCTTGCATGGCCAGCGCGTTGGCGATGACCTCCAGCGCATTCAATAAATGGCTGGAGTGGCCGTTGTTCCAGCCAATGCACCCGCGCCAACAGGCCGCTATTTCTTGTCGGAGCTTTGTAGCTGAGGCCGTGCGCATTCTCTTGCGCAGCCAGGGATTCCTTCGGGGACAGAAGTCGCGTGGTCTGGCGATTGCAGAGCGATCGGGGATGTCAACACCCTCAGAACCGGCCGACATCCGACGTTTTCACACATCCCGGCCGGGTCCGAACCGTCGTGATCCGCGCCGACAGCCGCCGTTCAAGATCCGCATGCCGGTCGCGAGCGACGGCTTACGGGTGTCGCCACGAACTCACAATCCGGGCCACTTCCAGCCGCTGGCCACGGGCAGCTTCCCGGCGCCTGCTCCAGCCGTTCCAGAGCCTGAGGCAACAAGGAGGCCACCACCAGAAGCCGGGCACACACAGGTAGGCGGCCACGGGCAGGCGACCGAGAGGGCGATTGCGACGTGTTGACGGGCTTGAGACCGTACGAGCTCACAAGCTCGGGGCAACGCGCGCATCACGCCGTCTCAAAGAATGGCTGCGCCCCTTCCACGGCGTGACCACTTCACGCCTGGCCCGCTACCTTGGCTGGTTTCGGGCTCTGGACCGGTCATGCCGAAACCCCACCACGCCCGCGCAACTACTTGCTCTGGCCGTCGGCCCTCAGCTCCATCCTCAATAGCGCGCAAAGAGCAAAAAGCATAGC
>JAYVVB010000157.1:0-8581 GCA_043787455.1 Rhizobacter sp. | reverse complement strand
CGCTACGAGGAACCGTGGACCGACTTCCCGAGCGATGATCCGGTCGCCGACAGCGCACGCATGAACCGGTGGATCGAAAGCGAGATCCGGCGCAGCCCGACGCAATACCTCTGGGTCCATCGCCGCTTCAAGACCCGGCCGCCGGGTGAGTCTTCGCTCTATTGAGGCCGCGATAATCGGTCGATGCGGATTCGCTTCACCAAGATGCAGGGCGCGGGCAACGACTTCGTCGTGCTCGACGGCACGCGCGGCCCGCTCGACCTCAGCCCGGCGCAGGTGAAGCGCCTCGCCGACCGGCGCTTCGGCGTCGGCGCCGACCAGATCCTCGTCGTCGAGAAGCCGAAGCAGGTCGGCGTCGACTTCGGCTACCGCATCTTCAACGGCGGCAGCGGCGACGAGGTCCAGCACTGCGGCAACGGCGCGCGCTGCTTCGTCCGTTACGTGCGCGATCACGGCCTGAGCGACAAGCGCGCGCTGGTCGTCGAGACCATGAACCGCCGCCTCGAGCTGCGCCTGCAGGACGATGGCCGGGTCACGGTCGACATGGGTCCGCCCGATTTCGATCCGGCCCACGTTGCGTTCGACATCACCTGGCTCGCCCCGCGTGCGAGCGACGCCGGCCTGCCGCTCTGGCCGCTCGAGCTCGGCGAAGGCAGAACGGTCGATGTCGCCGTCGTCTCGATGGGCAATCCGCACGCGGTGCAGATCGTCGCCGACGTCGACACGGCGCCGGTCGCGACGCAGGGTCCGAAGATCGAGAAGCACGTGCGTTTCGCGCAGGGCGTCAACGCCGGCTTCGTGCAGATCGTCTCGCGCAAGGCCGTGCGCCTGCGCGTGTTCGAGCGCGGCGCGGGCGAGACGCTGGCGTGCGGCACGGGTGCGTGCGCGGCGGTCGCGGCCGGCATCCGGCTCGGTCTGCTCGACGCGCGCGTCGATGTCGAGACGCGCGGCGGCGTGCTGACGATCGAGTGGGCCGGCGGTCATTTGCCGATGCTCATGACCGGCCCGGCCGAGACGGTGTACGAAGGCGAGATCGAGCTATGAAAATCGATACGAGCGGCGACACGAGAAACGACACGAGAGGGAACGCATGAGCAACAGCCAGGGAGGCACACCGATGGGAGTGCAGGGAATCACCGAGGCGGACATCGCCAACTACCTGGCCGCGAGCCCGGGCTTCTTCGAGCGCCACGCCGAGCTGCTGGGCAGCGTCCAGCTGACCAGCCCGCACGGGCAGCGCGCGGTGTCGCTGCAGGAGCGGCAGATGGAAATGCTGCGCGACAAGATCAAGGGGCTCGAGCGCCAGATCATCGAGATGGTGCGCAACGGCCAGGACAACGTCGCCATCGCCGACAAGCTCCATCGCTGGACGCACGCGCTGATGCTCACCGCCAATGCCGCCGACCTTCCCGATGTGCTGCTGCGCGAGCTCCGGCACCAGTTCCTGATCCCGCAGGCGGCGGTCCGCATCTGGGGTGCCGCGGAGGTCTTCGCCGACCTGCCGTTCGCCCGCGCAGCGAGCGTCGACGCCAAGACCTTCGCGACCAGCCTGACGACACCGTACTGCGGCGCCAACACCGGGTTCGAGGCGGTGAAGTGGCTCGACCATCCGGCGCAGGCGCTGTCGATCGCGCTGATCGCGCTGCGCCGCGAGGGCGAGGACGGCGCCTTCGGTCTGCTCGTCCTCGCTTCGCCCGACGCGACCCGCTACAGCGCCGACATGGGCACCGAGTTCCTCGCCCGCATCGGCGAGGTCGCGAGCGCGGCGCTGACACGCTTGCTGCCCGCGGCCTGAGGGTTGGCGCGCCGATGATCGACGGCGCCGATGCATCGCGCGTTTCGCGGCACCGACCCCCGGTAGTTCAGCTGATGCTTGATGCTTGAGGCGTGATGTATGATTCACCCATAGATTTCCAACCCGGAGTTGCCGTGCGCACGACCCTTGCAATCGACGACGACATCCTCGCGGCAGCAAAGCACCTGGCCGAACGTCAGAGCAAGAGCCTCGGCGAGGTCGTCTCCGCTCTGGCTCGGCAGGGTCTTCAAGGCAGCGCACCGCGGACCGTCCGCGCCGTGCGCAACGGCGTGCCGCTGCTGCGCAATCGCAAGGACGCCGCGCCGGTGACGCTCGATCTCGTCAACCGGTTGCGCGACGAGTCGGCGTGACGGTCTATCTGCTGGATGTCAACGTACTGATCGCGTTGGTCGACCCGGCACATGTTCAGCACGAGCAAGCACACGATTGGTTTGCCCGCGTCGGCAAGCGCGCCTTTGCCACTTGCCCGATCACCGAGAACGGCTTGCTGCGCATCGTCGGACATTCGAGGTACCCGAGTGCTCCCGGGGCGCCCTCCGTCGTCATGGAGTCCCTGCTCGCCATCCACGCGCTGACCGGACACCAATTCTGGCCCGATGACGTCAGCCTTGCGGATGGTCGATATGTCGATGCCTCTCGCCTGTCGAGTCATGCGCAAGTGACCGACAGCTACCTGCTGGCGCTCGCCGGTGCGCATGGTGGGCGATTGGCGAGCATGGATCGCAAGCTCGTTGTCGATGCCGTCATTGACGGCAAGGCGACCTTGGCGTTGATATGAGCGATGGCGCCGGCACTGCGCGCGACGCCGACGTCTCGTGCCACCTCGACTACCTGAAGGTCGAGCGCCGCCTCGCCCAACGCACGCTCGAGATGTACGGCGAGGCGTTCGACCGCCTCGAGCGCCTGGCTGCGGCCACGCCCGTCGAGCTGCGCCGGGCCGAGACCCATCACATCCGGCGCTGGGCAGCGCAACTGCACGGCTCGGGCCTTGGGCCGCGTTCGATCGCCTTGCTGCTCTCGGCGTGGCGCGGCTTTTATCGCTGGCTCGGCCGCGACGGCCTGGTCGCGGCGAACCCGGTCGAGGGCGTGCGCGCGCCGCGCGCCGCGCGGCCCTTGCCGAAAGCGCTCTCGGTCGATCACGCGGTAGCGCTCGTCGAGCATCGGGGCGAGGGCGGCGACGCGACGCTCGCCGCGCGCGACGTGGCAATGCTCGAGCTGCTCTACGGCTGCGGCCTGCGCGTCGGCGAGCTCGTCGGCCTCGATGTCGTCGCGAGCGGCGCGGCCGCGGGCTGGGTCGACGTCGCCGACGCGAGCGCGCATGTCCTCGGCAAGGGGCGCAAGCGCCGCGCCGTGCCGGTCGGCGCGCCGGCGTTGAAAGCGTTGGCCGAGTGGCTCGTGCTCCGCCCGGCGATCGCCCGCGACGCCGAGCCGGCGCTCTTCGTCAGCCGTCGCGGCACGCGTCTCACGCCGAGCCAGATTCGTTCGCGACTGAAGGACCGCGCCATCGCCGCCGGCTTGCCGACGCACGTTCATCCGCACATGCTGCGCCACTCGTTCGCCTCGCACGTGCTGCAGTCGAGCGGCGACCTGCGCGCCGTGCAGGAGCTGCTCGGCCACGCCAACATCACGACGACGCAGGTCTACACCAAGCTCGACTTCGGCCACCTGTCGAAGGTGTACGACGCGGCGCACCCGCGCGCACGGCGCAAGTGAAGACTGTCCGCCTTCGTCCCGGCAAGGAGCGCTCGCTCCTGCGCCGTCATCCGTGGGTGTTTGAGGGCAGCGTCGCTGGCGGCAAGGCCGATTCGGGCGAGACGGTGCGGGTCGAATCGAGCGACGGTCGCTTCCTGGCGTGGGCCGCGTACAGCCCGATGTCGTCGATCCGCCTGCGCGCCTGGAGCTTCGACGAGAGCGAGCGCATCGACGCCGGGTTCTTCGCGCGGCGCATCGCGGCGGCGATCGAGATGCGGCGGCGCCTGCCGATCGCGAGCGACGGCGTGCGCCTCGTCCACGGCGAGTCGGACGGCTCGCCCGGGCTCGTCGTCGATCGCTACGGCGACGTGCTCTCGGCGCAGTTCCTGTCGGCGGGGGTCGAGCGCTGGAAGGGTGCGATCGCCGATGCGCTGATGACGCAGACCGGCGCGGCGCGCCTTTTCGAGCGCAGCGACACGTCGGCGCGCCAGCGCGAAGGGCTCCTGCCGGCAACGGGGTGGCTGCGCGGCGGCGACGAAGCATCGAGCACGGCCGTGACGATCCGCGAGCACGACTGGTCGCTCGGCCTCGATGTCGCCACCGGCCACAAGACCGGCTTCTATCTCGACCAGCGCGACAACCGCAAGCTCTTCGCCGACACCGTCCGGCACTTCGGCTTCGAGCGCGTCCTCAACTGCTATTGCTACACCGGCGGCTTCAGCGTTGCCGCGTTCGCCGGCGGCGCGAGCCACGTGACGGCGATCGACTCGTCGGCGCCGGCCCTCGCGCAGGCGTCGGCCAACGTCGCTCGCAACGGCTTCGATGGCCAACGTCACGAGGCGATCGACGCCGACGTGAACCAGAGCCTGCGCGGCTTCCTCGAAGCGGGGCGCAGCTTCGACGCGATTGTGCTCGATCCGCCCAAGCTCGCGCCGACGGCGGCGCACGCCGAGCGCGCGGCGCGCGCCTACAAGGACATCAACCGGCTCGCCCTGCAGCTGTTGCGGCCGGGCGGCGCGCTCTTCACGTTCTCGTGCTCGGGCGGTATCGCTGCCGACCTGTTCCACAAGATCGTCGCTGGCGCGGGGCTCGATGCCGGCGTCGACGGCTTCTTCTATGCCCGCCTCGGCGCCGCGCCCGACCATCCGATGACCGTGAACTTTCCCGAGGGCGAGTATCTGAAGGGCTGGGTCGTGCTCAGGCGCTGATCAGGTGGCGATCGGCAGCGCGATTCGGGTCTCGTGCTTGGCGCGGCGGACGCTGAAAAACGCCTTGACGTTGCGCACGTTCGCGTCCTGCGTGAGCAGGCGTTCGACGAAGGCGGCGTAGGCGGCCATGTCGGCGAGTTGCACGACGAGCATGAAGTCGGGGCCGGGCGAGACCCGGTGGCACTGCTGCACCGCCGGCTCGGCGACGGCTCGCGACTCGAACTCGCCCATCGCTTCGGCCGACTGGCGGTCGAGCGAGACCTCGACGAAGGCCGTGAGGCCGTGACCGAGCGCGTCGTGCGACAGCAGCGCGACCCGGCGCTCGATGACGCCGCTTTCGACCAGTCGCTTGACTCGACGCAGGCAGGTGGCGGGCGAGACATGGACTCGGCTCGCCAAAGCGTCGTTGGTGAGCGACGCATCGTGCTGAAGGACGTCGAGGATCTTGAAATCCGTCGCGTCAAAAGATGAGGAATCGAACCGTTCTCTGGCAAACATAATCAAATTATTTCACACTCTGAAAGATAAGAACGAATCACTCATTTAGAATCAATATTAGGTACTAAATTTCTTAGGAACACGCCTAGAGTTCAGATCACTGCGTTAGGAAAGAACCTGCCATGTGCGGAATCGTCGCTGCCGTCAGCTCGCGCAACTGCGTCACCATCCTGGTCGAGGGCCTGCGCCGGCTCGAATACCGCGGCTACGACTCGTGCGGCGTCGCCGTCCACCAGGACGGCGTGCTACGGAGGGCGCGCAGCACGGCGCGAGTCGTCGAGCTCGCGGCCAACGTCGTCGCCGACCACATCCAGAGCGGCACCGGCATCGCCCACACGCGCTGGGCCACGCACGGCGCGCCGGTGGTGCACAACGCCCATCCGCACTTCTCGCACGGCCCGGGCAAGGCGACGTCGGTCGACGGCGATGGCGGCGACGCGTCGGGCATCGTCGCGGCCGGGCGCATCGGCCTGGTCCACAACGGGATCATCGAGAACCACGACGAGTTGCGCGCCGAGCTCAAGGCCAAGGGCTATGCGTTCGTGACCCAGACCGACACCGAGGTCATCGCTCATCTTGTCGACCAACTCAACGACGGCGACCTGCTCGAGGCGGTGCAGCGCGCCCTGCCGCGATTGCGTGGCGCCTATGCGATCGCCGTCATCAGCCGCGATGAGCCGCATCGCGTCGTCGGTGCGCGTCGGGGTTCGCCGCTCGTGCTCGGCGTCGGCACGGACAAAGGCGTGCACGAGAACTTCCTCGCCTCCGACGCGATGGCGCTCGCCGGCGTCACCGACCAGATCGTCTACCTCGAAGAAGGCGACGTCGTCGACCTGCAGCTCGGCAAATACTGGATCAGCCACGCCGACGCGAAGGGCGAGTTCCGCTCGGTGCAGCGCGCTGTGAAGACGGTGATCGCGCACACCGGCGCAGCCGAGCTCGGGCCGTACCGGCACTACATGCAAAAGGAGATCTTCGAGCAGCCGAAAGCCATCGCCGATACGCTCGATGCCGTGCCCGGCATCTCGGCCGAGCTCTTCGGCGACGGCGCGCATCGCGTCTTCAAGTCGGTCGACTCGGTCTTGATCCTCGCCTGCGGCACGAGCTACTACAGCGGCTCGGTGGCCAAGTACTGGCTCGAGTCGTTCGCCCGCATCCCGACGTCGGTTGAGGTGGCCAGCGAATACCGCTACCGCGACAGCGTGCCGAACCCGCGCACGCTCGTCGTCACGATCTCGCAGAGCGGCGAGACCGCCGACACCCTGACGGCATTGAAGCACGCGCGATCGCTCGGCATGGAGCACACGCTCACGGTGTGCAACGTCGCGACCAGCGCGATGGTGCGCGAGTGCGCGATGGCCTACATCACGCGCGCCGGCATCGAGATCGGCGTCGCCTCGACCAAGGCCTTCACGACCCAGCTCGTCGGCCTGTTCCTGCTGGCGCTGGCGCTGGCGCGCGTGCGCGGAAATCTGAGCGAGGACGACGAGGCGCGCCATCTGAAGTCTTTGCGCCACCTGCCCGTCGCGGTCCAGGCTGTACTCGCGCTCGAGCCGCAGATCATCGCCTGGAGCGAGGAGTTCGCGTTGAAGGAGAACGCACTCTTCCTCGGCCGCGGCATGCACTACCCGGTCGCGCTCGAAGGCGCGCTGAAGCTGAAGGAGATCAGCTACATCCACGCCGAGGCCTATCCCGCGGGCGAGCTCAAGCATGGCCCGCTCGCGCTCGTCACGGTGCAGATGCCGGTGGTCGCGATCGCGCCCAACGACGCGCTGCTCGAGAAGCTCGAGAGCAACCTGCACGAGGTGCGCGCGCGCGGCGGCCAGCTCTTCGTCTTCGCTGACGCCGATACGCGCATCGAGTCGGGCGAAGGCGTGCGCGTGATCCGCATGCCCGAGCACTACGGCGCGCTGTCGCCCATCCTGCACGTCGTGCCGCTGCAGTTGCTCGCGTATCACACCGCGGTGGCGCGCGGCACCGATGTCGACAAGCCGAGGAACCTGGCGAAGAGCGTCACGGTCGAGTGAGCGTCCCGATCGGGTGTCATTCCTGAGGGCGGAAAATAAAGTCCGTCGGAAGAAAACAAAGTTCGTCGGACTTCTTCCAGATTGTGAGATGGATTTGTCGAGCCACCGGGGAGCTCGCAGCGTCGGTATCTAAACCGCCGTAGGCAACTCTGGGCCGTAGCGCCAAGGTAGGAGGGCGGACTGTGGCTGGCTGAGCTAGCTATACGAAGTGCGGACGGCTCGATGCTCTACGACCTTTGCCCTACGACCGCCTTACCTCGATATATGTTCCGCCGCCTGGTATCGACATTTTGATCGCAACAACAAATCTTTTTGATACGGTGGGTAGGTGAAGGGGGCACATTCTGGCGGTGCGGTCTCGACATCCGTCGCATCACCATGAATGTCGAAGCTATAGCCCAACTTCCCCAGCCCCAACGGGACAGACTGAAGCACATTGAGCTCAGGCTTCGCTTCCTGGGCGAGGTTCGTCGCGCCGACCTGATGGCGCGGTTCGGCATCCAGTCAGCGGCGTCCTCGCGTGACCTGGCTCTCTATAAAGAACTGGCGCCTTTCAACGCAGAGTTTGATCAGCGCAGCAAGCTTTACGTCCTTGGTCAAGGTTTCGCGCCCCTGTTTGAGACACAGCCAGAGCAAGCTCTTAGCTGGCTGGTTGAACAGGTGGGAGATGTCGTTGCTCCCACTAGCGATTCGCTGCTGCCATGCTCTATGCGGCGCGAGAAGCCGCCCCACTCGTTGAGGTTGTTGACAGGCCGCTCGCGGCCGTCCGAATCCAGCGTGTACGCGTCCAACAGCGTCCACATTTTCGTCATCGTTCTCACTTTCATATCGTTTCCGATGGCGGCCGGTATGTCCGGCGTTCATGACAAGTCCTTAGGGCGCCGAGCTTATCTGCTGACGTTTCCAGCAGAAGCAGGACGCTCAGCACGTCGCTTGTCCAGTTCACGGTTCACTGGAAAGGTGGACGTAGGCGATGGGCGGGGGACGCGCGGAAAAAAAAGTAGCAGTGAGACGAACGACAGCAATCACGCGGCACCTTGCACTTCCAGCGATCATCAGCTGTAGTCGAGGAAGGGCTCATCAACAGCGAAACACGCTGTTCTTAGGAACCAGCATGTCGGCGCAGCGAGGGACCGCTTAAGACTGATCTCGGTCGGTCACTTCTGGGCGGCGAACGGCGGCTACTTCGAATAGCGGTCACTGGCCATTCGACGGTCGACTGACCGGTTGGCGTCAAGAGCGTGGTCTGGACAAAGAGTCGGTGACGCGGTCCCGTCAAGATACTCGCAGGTCACCGCCGATTCAAAGATCGGATGGCCGTCGACAAGTAGCACCGGCGT
>JAYVVB010000156.1:0-9882 GCA_043787455.1 Rhizobacter sp. | reverse complement strand
AGGAAGCCGGCGGCGCAGTCGGGCTCCGCGATACGCTCCTTGACGAGGCCGATGATGATGTCGTCACTCACGAGCAAGCCGGCGTCCATCACCTTCTTGGCCGCGAGCCCGAGCGGCGTCCCGGCCTTGACGGCGGCGCGCAGCATGTCGCCGGTCGAGATTTGCGGAATGCCGAAGCGCTTGCAGATGTAGGCGGCCTGCGTCCCCTTGCCCGCTCCCGGCGCTCCTAGCAGGATCAATCTCATGGCGTGGGCTTCGATGCTGGTGGGGAGGCCGGAATAATAGGCGGGGCGTGTCGATTGGTTCGAGCCGCTGCGCTCAGGCAAAACCCGCACCAGGTCGACTGGTGAACAAGGCCTGCGCCCGCGCCAGATCTTCTGCGGTGTCGATGCCGATCGCGGGCGTCGACTCGCTGACGTGGACGGCGATGCGCTCGCCGTGCCACAGGACGCGCAGCTGTTCGAGCCGCTCGATCGCTTCCAGCGGGCTGGCGGCGAGAAGCGGAAAACGGCGCAGGAACCGCGCCCGATAGGCGTAGAGGCCGACGTGTCGAAGCGGCGCGGAGCCGGCATGCGCAACGCCGTCGAACAGGTCGCTGTCGCGTGGCCAGGGGATCGTCGCCCGTGAAAAGTAGAGTGCACGGCCGCTCGCGTCCAGAACGACCTTCACGATGTTGGGGTTCTCGAAGTCGACGCGGCTCTCGATCGCATGCGCAGCCGTGCTCATCACGCAGTCTGGTCGCTCCGTAAGCAGGTCGGCGCACGCGTCGATGAGCCCAGGCCCAATCAGCGGCTCGTCGCCCTGGACGTTGACGACGATCTCGTCGTCGCCGATGGCGAGCGTCTCGCACGCTTCGGCCAGCCGGTCGCTGCCGCTCACGTGATCCGGCGAAGTCAGCACGCAGGCCACGCCGTGGGCCTCGCAGGCAGCGATGATCTCGGCGTCGTCGGCGGCGACGACCACCCGTACCGCACGGGATTGCGCCGCGCGTTGCGCGACCCGCACCACCATCGGCACGCCGCCGAGATCGGCCAGCACTTTGCGCTGCAGTCGCGTCGACGCCAGCCGCGCCGGGATCAACACGGTGAAGGCCACGCCGACGTCAGGCGGGCGCGGGCGGCGCCGTCGGCCCGGTCTCGTGGCCGAGCGGCCGCGCTTCGCCCTCGAGCATCACGGGAATGCCGTCGCGCACCGGAAACGCCAAGCCGTCGGCACTGCAGACGAGCTCCTGCCGTTCGTGCTGCGGCGGACGCCAGTGCTGGAGCGGCCCCTTGCACAGCGGGCAGACGAGCAAGTCAAGCAGGCGGGTTTCCATGCGATGAGTCGACGAGCATCGGCTCGGCGGCGGGTAGTGGATTCGGCGGCGGAAGAAGGGCGAGAACGGCCGAGTCAAACGCGGGCTCGGGAGTGAAGTCTAGCCGCGCGACCCAGACGCGCGTGCCCATTCGACGCGAGGGCGGCAGCTTGACAGCGTCCTTCTCGGTCACGACCACGTCGCCCGCATCTGCCGGCCACGGCAACGTCGCAAAGTCGGCGTGATCGGGAAGAGGCAGCTCGCGCACGCGAAGGCCATGATCGCGGAGCATCGCGAAGAAGCGCTCGGGCTGGGCCAGCCCGGCGACGGCGACGATGTCCTTGTCGCGCAGCGCTGCGAGCGAGTCGACGCCGGGGCCGACGCCCGACCACCACTCGGCGAGCGGCACGACGCCGGCGAGCGAACGTCGCGCGGTGAAGCCGGCCAGGGGAGTCGTCGGCGCCGGCGCGTTGTAAAGCACGATCTGGCGCGGCGAGGTCGCGTGCGGCAATCGCTCGCGCATCGGTCCGGCGGGGAGGAGTCGCCCGTTGCCGGCGCCGCGCTCGTCGAACACCAGCACTTCGACGTCTCGATCGAGGGCGAGGTGCTGCAGCCCGTCGTCGCTGACGACGACGTCGACGGCCGGATCGAGCGAAAGCAGCGCATGCCCCGCGGCGACGCGGTCGGCGCCGACCACGACCGACGCGCCTGTGCGTCGGCTGAGCAGCAACGGCTCGTCGCCGACGCGGTCCGACGACGAGTCGGGGCTGACCGCGACGATCTCGTCGCCGAAGCGTCCGTAGCCGCGCGAGACGACGCCCGGCGTGTAGCCGCGCAGGCGCAGCATGTCGACGAGGGCGATCACGGTTGGCGTCTTGCCGGCGCCGCCGACGATGAGGTTGCCGACGACGATCACCGGCACCGGCAGCCGCGAGACTTCACGCATGCCACGGGCGTAAAGGCGCCTGCGCACCGACGTGCCGGCTTCCAAGCCCCAGGCAATGGGCAGGAGCAGAGTGCTGAGCGGGCCGCGACCGCTCCAGGTGCGGTTCATCGCCATTTCGATTCGCTCGGCCAGCGGCGCGCGCGCCGACCCGGACATGGGATCAGCGCGCGGCGCCCGCGCTGGACTGCGTCGCGAAGGTGAGCTTGGCGATGCCCGCGCGGCGCGCTGCGTCCATGACGTTGATGACGCTCTGGTGTGCCGCGGTCGCGTCGGCCGAGACGATGAGGATCATTTCGCTCGAGCCGCCGGCGGCAGCCGTCAGCTCGGCGGCGAGCGCGTCGACGCTGCGCCCGTCGACCGGCTTCTTGTCGACCGCGTAGCGGCCGTCTGCGCTGACGGCGACGATGATCTCGTGCGGCCGGTCGCGCGCCTGGTCGGCGTCTGCGACCGGCAGGCTGATCTGCAGCTCGGTGAACTTCGAATACGTCGTCGACAGCATCAAGAAGATGAGGATGACGAGGAGCACGTCGATGAACGGGATCAGATTGATCTCGGGCTCGGCCGGTCGCGTTCGCCTGAAGTTGAGCGCCATGTCGATCAGCCCCCACGCGGCACGGCGAAGCGCATCAGATGCGGCACGAGGCGATCCGAGGCCTGCTCCATCTCGAGCGTGTACGAATCGACCAGGCCGCGGAAGTAGCGATAGAACATCAGGGCTGGGATCGCGATCATGAGTCCGAGCGCCGTGTTGTAGAGCGCGACCGAGATGCCGTGCGCGAGCAGCGCCGGGTTGTTGCCGCCGGAGGGCGTCTGCGAGCCGAAGATCTCGATCATGCCGATGACCGTGCCCATGAGACCGAGCAGCGGCGCAGCCGAGGCGATCGTGCCGAGCGTGTTGAGGTAGCGCTCGAGGCGATGCACGGCGGCGCGCCCGGCCGACTCGAAGGTCGCCCTGAGACTGCTCTCGGTGATGCGCGGCTCGGCGATCACGGCGCGAAGGCCCGATGCCAGCACCGTGCCGAGCACCGAGTTCTCCGACAGCTTGTTGACGACGTCGGGCGAAGGCAGATGGGCTCGCGTCACCGAGATCACCTCGTCGAGCAGCCGCGTCGGAGCCACTCGCGAGAGACGGAGGCTCGAGAAGCGTTCGATGATCAGGGCCAGAGCGGCGATCGAGCAGATGAGCAGCGGCCAGATCGGCCAACCGGCGGCTTGTATGATCGAAAGCAATATGACCCTTTCCGATGACGAGGTGCCGAAATCCGCACCGGTCGCGTGAATTATGGCGCGCGTCGGACGGTCCACTTTTCGCGGTGCCGATGCTTGCGAAACAGGTCACGCATCCCGTCGTTCGGAGATGCCCGAAGTGACTCTGCCAGCCGGTGGAAAACTTTGTGGATAACACCTCCGTGTTGCCACCCTTGACGAGAGCGATCGCCAATCCCAAGGCAATGCTCAAAAAATCGGCATGAAAAAACGCTTGTTAATCAATGAGTTGACTCGATGGAGTGCGGCTTGGCGAGGCAAAACCGTTCCGATCGCCAGTCCTGACGCGGCTGTGGACTTGTCGCATGGCGCCAGCGCTGGCGTTGTCCATGGTTGAGCCGCCTCGGACGCGGCCTTCGGGCCGGGTCTGGAGCGTCAGCGCCCTCGTCGCCGCCGTCGCCGGACTTGTCGAGCAAGGCTTTCCCGCGTGCTCGGTGAGCGGCGAGATCTCGGGTCTCTCACGAGCGTCAAGCGGCCACTGCTACTTCACCCTCAAGGACTCGGCCGGCGCGGCGACGCTGCGCTGCGCGATGTTCCGGCGTGCCGTGTCGCTGCTCGACTTCGAGCCTGCCGATGGGCAGCAGGTGGAGGTGCGCGGGCGGCTCTCGGTCTACGAACCGCGCGGCGAGTTGCAGTTCATCGCCGAGGCGATGCAACGCTCCGGCGCAGGCGCCTTGTACGAGCGTTTCCTGCACCTGCGCGCGAAGCTCGAGGCCGAAGGTTTGTTCGATCCGGTCTCGAAGCGGCCGCTGCCGTCCTTTCCGATCACGGTGGGAGTCGTCACGTCGCTCGGCGGCGCGGCCCTGCACGACGTGGCCACGACCCTGGCCCGGCGTTCGCCGCACGTCCGCGTCATCGTCTATCCGAGCGTCGTGCAAGGCGCCGATGCGCCCGCGGCTCTCTGCGCTGCGATCGCCGCCGCGACCGCGCAGGGCGCGGTCGACGTCCTCATCGCCTGTCGCGGCGGCGGCTCGCTCGAAGACCTCTGGGCGTTCAACGACGAGCGCGTCGTCCGCGCGATCCGCGCCGCGATCGTGCCGGTGATCAGCGGCGTCGGCCACGAGACCGACGTGACTCTGGCCGATCTCGCCGCCGACCTGCGTGCGCCGACGCCCACGGCCGCCGCCGAGCTCGTCGCGCCGGCAACGAGCGCTCAGCTCCGGGCTCTGGATCGTTTGAGGCAAGCGCTCACGCGGCGAGTGTCGAGCGCGCTGGACACCGAGGCGCAACGCCTCGACCGCCTGTCGCAGCGTCTCGCACGACCGAGTGAGAGCGTGACGCGTCGCGTGCATGCGCTCGCGTCGCTCGAGCAGCGCCTGGACTCGGCGTTGGCGCGATCGGTGACCGCCGCGCGTGCGCTCTCGATCAGCGGAGCGACTCGGCTGCGCCACGCGTTCGAGCTCCACCGCACGCGCCTCGCCCATCGTCTCGGCAGCGCCGCGCTGCGCTTGCAGGCGCTCGATCCCGATCGGGTGCTGGCGCGCGGCTACGCAATGATCGTCGACGACGCAGGCCACCCGGTGACGTCGGTCGCCGGACTCGCGATCGGCAGCACGGTGTTTGCACGGCTCGCCGACGGCGAAGCCGCTCTCGGCGTCGAGTCGACGAGGCCTTTCGCTCGCTGAGCCGGGAACGCCGCTTGCCGCGTGCGGCGATCGACGTACCCGACATCAAGCTGCCTACAATCGTCGATCAAACTCACGCTCTCGAGAGGAAAGTCATGGAACGCACCTTGCCCCCGTTGCCCTATGCCCTGGACGCGCTCGCGCCGCACCTGAGCAAGGAGACGTTCGAGTACCACTACGGCAAGCACCACCAGGCCTACGTCGACAAGCTCAACGAGCTGCAGAAGGGCACCGAGTTCGAGGCGATGGCGCTCGAGGATGTCGTCAAGAAGGCGACCGGCGGCATCTACAACAACGCGGCACAGATCTGGAACCACACCTTCTTCTGGAGCTGCATGAAGCCGTCGGGCGGCGCCGAGCCGAAGGGCCCCCTGGCGGATGCGATCAAAACGAAGTGGGGCGGATACGCGGCCTTCAAGGAAGCATTCACGAAGAGCGCGGTCGGTAACTTCGGCTCCGGTTGGACCTGGCTCGTGAAGAAGGCCGACGGCAGCGTCGACATCGTCAACATGGGCGCCGCTGGCACGCCGCTCACGACCGGCGATACGCCGCTGCTCACGATCGATGTCTGGGAACACGCGTACTACATCGACTACCGCAACCAGCGTCCGAAGTGGGCCGAGACCTTCATGAGCTCGCTCGCCAACTGGGACTTCGCAGCCAAGAACTTCGGCTGAGGCGACACGGGAGTCCTCCCCCTCTCCCGCTTGCGGCAGAGGGCCGGTGCGAGGCTCAGTTCGAGAACGGCGTTCCGCGCAGCTTCGCGCCGGGCTTGAGCCCGCGCTTGGCGAACCAGCCGTCATTCATCTCGAGGACGAAGCGCACCGGCTGTGTCGAGCAATGGCCGTCGAGCGTTTGCGGCTTCATGGCCTCGACGTTGACGATGCTGCCGTCGTCGGCGATGAAGGCCGCCGACAACGGGATCAGCGTGTTCTTCATCCAGAAGCACTGCTGGCCGGCGCGGTCGAAGACGAAAAGCATTCCTTCGTTCGCGCCCATCGACGGCCGGAACATGAGGCCGATCTCGCGTTGCTCGGGCGTCGACGCCAGCTCGGCGCTGACGACGTGGATGCCGGCGGTGAGCTTGATCGACTGGAGCTTCTGCGGGCCGCTCTGCGCCCACGTGGCCGATGCCAGCCCGAGCGCGAGCACGGCGACCAGCCAGGACCTCGATCTGTCATTCATGATGGACCATCCGACTTAGAATTTGAGGCTGCATTTCCACACGGTCGCAGCACGGAGTTCCATTTTCATGTATCAGCACATCAAGGTGCCCGAGGCTGGGCAGAAGATCAAGGTCAACCCCGACTTTTCTCTCGTGGTGCCCGACCAGCCGATCATTCCCTACATTGAGGGCGATGGCACCGGACTCGACATCACCCCGGTGATGATCAAGGTCGTCGACGCCGCGGTCGCGAAGGCCTACGGCGGCAAGAAGCAGATCCACTGGATGGAGGTCTACGCCGGCGAGAAGTCGACCCGCGTCTATGGTCCCGACGTCTGGCTGCCGCCGGAAACCCTCGAGGCGGTGCGCGAATACGTGGTCTCGATCAAGGGCCCGCTGACCACGCCGGTCGGCGGCGGCATCCGCTCGCTCAACGTTGCGCTGCGCCAGGAGCTCGACCTCTACGTCTGCCTGCGCCCGATCCAGTATTTCAAGGGCGTGCCGTCACCGGTGAAGGCGCCTGAGAAGACCAACATGGTCATCTTCCGCGAAAACTCCGAGGACATCTACGCCGGCATCGAGTTCGAGGCCGAGAGCGAAAAGGCCAAGCGGCTGATCAAGATCCTGCAGGACGACTTCGGCGTCACGAAGATCCGCTTCCCGAACACCTCGGGCATCGGCATCAAGCCGGTCTCCCGGGAAGGCACCGAGCGGCTGGTGAGGAAGGCCATCCAGTACGCCATCGATCACGACAAGCCCTCGGTGACCCTCGTGCACAAGGGCAACATCATGAAGTTCACCGAAGGTGGCTTTCGCGATTGGGGCTATGGCCTGGCGCAGAAGGAGTTCGGTGCCGAGCCGATCGACGGCGGCCCGTGGTGCAAGTTCAAGAACCCGCGAACCGGCAAGGAGATCGTCATCAACGACGTCATCGCCGACGCATTCCTGCAGCAGATCCTGCTGCGCCCGGCCGAGTACTCCGTCATCGCGACGCTTAACCTGAACGGCGACTACATCTCCGACGCGCTCGCCGCCCAGGTCGGCGGCATCGGCATCGCCCCGGGCGCCAACATGAGCGACTCGGTCGCGATGTTCGAGGCGACACACGGCACGGCGCCGAAGTACGCGGGCAAGGACTACGTGAATCCCGGCTCCGAGATCCTGTCGGCCGAGATGATGCTGCGTCACATGGGCTGGGACGCGGCCGCCGACCTGATCATCAGCTCGATGGGAAAGTCGATTCTGTCCAAGAAAGTCACGTACGACTTCGCCCGCCTGCTCGACGGCGCGACGCAGGTCTCGTGCTCTGGATTCGGCCAGGTGATGATCGACAACATGTAGATCGGGCCGACGCGCCCTTTTGGCGGGCGCGCGCGCTTAGCCGTTCAGACAGAGATCGGAAGAGCCCGGGAGGGCTTGTGAAATAGTCCCCGGGCGCTATATGAGATCGACCGAAGCGTGAGAGCGCCAACTCGATAGAATGAAATCATGCCTGCCGACAAACCTCCTGTTCCCGTCGTGCGGCCCCGCACCGACGACGGTCAGGGAGCGGTCGTTGCCGAGCGGCAGGAGCAGAAGACCGAGCCGCCGCCGATGTTCCAGGTGGTCCTGCTTAACGACGACTACACCCCCATGGAGTTCGTCGTGATGGTGCTGCAGGAATACTTCAACCGGGACCTCGAGACGGCCACGCAGATCATGCTGAAGATCCATCACGACGGTCGCGGTGTGTGCGGCGTCTATTCGAAGGACGTCGCCGGCACGAAAGTCGAACTGGTGCTGGCCGCCGCGCGTCGCGGGGGTCACCCACTGCAATGCATTCTGGAGTCCGCATGATCGCCCAAGAGCTTGAAGTCAGTCTGCACATGGCCTTCGTCGAGGCCCGTCAGCAGCGACACGAATTCATCACCGTCGAGCACCTGCTGATGGCGTTGCTCGACAACCCGTCGGCCGCCGAAGTGCTTCGTGCGTGCTCGGCCAACCTTGACGACCTTCGCAAGAGTCTGCTTGGCTTCATCAAGGAAAACACGCCCACCGTGGGCGGCGCCGACGAAGTCGACACCCAGCCGACGCTGGGCTTTCAGCGCGTCATCCAGCGCGCGATCATGCACGTGCAGTCGACCGGCAGCGGCAAGAAGGAAGTCACCGGCGCCAACGTGCTCGTGGCGATCTTCGGCGAGAAGGACTCGCACGCCGTCTACTACCTGCACCAGCAGGGCGTGACCCGGCTCGACGTCGTCAACTTCATCGCCCACGGCATCAAGAAAAGCGATCCGCCGGAGTCGGCCAAACCCGGCGAAGGTGGCGGCGCCAGCAGCGAGAGCGAGAAGGAGGAGGGCGACGGCAAAGGCTCGCCGCTCGACCAGTTCACTCAGAACCTGAATCAGCTCGCCCGCGACGGCAAGATCGATCCGCTGATCGGCCGCGAGCATGAGGTCGAGCGCGTCATCCAGATCCTGTGCCGCCGGCGCAAGAACAACCCGCTTCTCGTCGGCGAGGCTGGTGTCGGCAAGACCGCCATCGCCGAGGGTCTGGCGTGGCGCATCACGCAGTCCGAAGTGCCCGAGGTGCTCGCCGAGTCGGTGGTCTATGCGCTCGACATGGGCGCCTTGCTCGCCGGCACCAAGTACCGCGGCGACTTCGAGCAGCGCCTGAAGGGCGTGCTGAAAAACCTGAAGGACCAGCCGAACGCGATCCTCTTCATCGACGAGATCCACACCCTGATCGGCGCCGGCGCCGCTTCGGGCGGAACGCTCGACGCCAGCAATCTTCTCAAGCCCGCGCTCAGCTCCGGCGCGATGAAGTGCATCGGCGCGACCACGTTCACTGAGTACCGCGGCATCTTCGAGAAGGACGCCGCTCTGTCGCGGCGTTTCCAGAAGGTCGACGTCGTGGAGCCGTCGATCGAGCAGACGGTCGAGATCCTGAAGGGCCTGAAGTCGCGCTTCGAGGAGCACCACAGCGTCAAGTACGCACCCGCCGCGCTGCAGGCGGCGGCCGAGCTCTCGGCCAAGTTCATCAATGACCGCCATCTGCCCGACAAGGCGATCGACGTGATCGACGAAGCGGGTGCGGCCCAGCGCATCCTGCCCAAGAGCAAGCAGAAGAAGACGATCACCCGCGCCGAGGTCGAGGAGATCGTCGCCAAGATCGCGCGCATCCCGCCCGCCTCTGTGTCGAGCGACGATCGCTCGAAGCTGAAGACGCTCGATCGCGACCTGAAGAGCGTCGTCTTCGGCCAGGACCCAGCGATCGACGCGCTCGCCGCGGCGATCAAGATGGCGCGCTCTGGCCTCGGCCGGCCCGACAAGCCGATCGGCTCGTTCCTGTTCAGCGGCCCGACAGGCGTCGGCAAGACCGAAGTCGCCAAGCAGCTGGCGTTCGTGCTCGGTGTCGACCTGATCCGCTTCGACATGAGCGAGTACATGGAGCGCCATGCGGTGAGCCGCCTGATTGGTGCGCCTCCGGGCTACGTCGGCTTCGACCAGGGAGGTCTCTTGACCGAGGCGATCTCCAAGAAGCCGCACGCCGTGCTCCTGCTCGACGAGATCGAGAAGGCGCATCCCGACGTCTTCAACGTGCTGCT
>JAYVVB010000155.1:0-6516 GCA_043787455.1 Rhizobacter sp. | reverse complement strand
CGGCAAGCAGCTCACCAACTTTCGCGTCTCCGGCAAGGAAGACGCGATCAAGATCACGCCGCCGATCCAGCTCACGCTCGAGTACGCCGTCGAGTTCATTGCCGACGACGAGCTGGTCGAGATTACGCCGAAGTCGATCCGGATCAGGAAGCGCCACCTGAAGGAGCACGAGCGCAAGAAGGCTTCGCGCGAGGCCTGACGCGGCCCCGCCGCCGGGACCGGCTCAATCCTTCTTCGACGTGCGCTCGCGCAGGTAGTCGCTGAGCGACTTCGACAGCGTCACGAAGTCGGACGGAATCATCAGCACCGTCGTGCTGTTGTTCTCGGCACCGACCTCCGCGATCATCTGCATGCGCCTCAGCTCGAGGGCCGCCGGGTTGCCGGCCATGCGCTCCGACGCGGCGGCGAGTTTTTCCGACGCTTCCAGCTCGGCCTCGGCCTTGATGATCCGCGCGCGCTTCTCGCGGATCGCTTCGGCTTGCATCGCCATCACCTGCTGCATCGCAGCCGGCAGCTCGACGTCCTTCATCTCGAAGCGCTCGACCTCGATGCCCCACTGCGTCGTCGACCCTGCGATGCTCTCGCGCAGGAGGTGGTTGATCTTGTCGCGCTCCTGCAAGACCTCGTCGAGATCATGCTTGCCGATGATGTTGCGCAATCCCGTCAGCGCCAACTGGTAGACGGCGCTGCCGGCCTCGGAGACGGCGATCACCGACTTCGAAGCGTCGATGATTCGGTACCAGAGCACAGCGTTGACCTTGATCGTGACGCTATCGCGGGTGATCGTTTCCTGCTGCTCGGCCGAGACGGTGCGCGTGCGGATGTCAACGATCACGGCGCGCTCGATGCCGAGCGGAATGATCCAGAAGAGGCCCGGCCCGCGCATGCCGCGCGTGCGCCCGAGGCGAAACAGCACGCCGCGCTGGTACTCCTGGGCGATGCGCAATCCGGAGAGCGCGATCACCACCAGCACGATGGCGAGATAGGGGAGCATGAACATCAGCATCGGCAACCTCGACTTGACCTCAGCATACTCCGCGCGGCGTCGTCGTTCAGCGCGCTTCGCTCACACCAGCTCGGCGTTGATCGCGGCGAGCGCCGCCGAGCCGGGGCAGAGCTCGCGCTCGCCGAGGCGATTGAGCGGCACGGCGACGGTGTTCAGGTGCCCGTGCAGATCCTCGGCGCCGGCGCGCACGTAGAGCAGCCCCGTGAGGATCTCGCCGCGCGCCTCGTGCGCGGCGATGTGGGTCATCGCCGCGAGGCGGTCTCCCGGGTCGTAGCCTTCGGAGAGCTTTCTCAGGCGCAGGACGCTGCCGTCGTGCTGCGTCACCTCGATCACCTCGCCAGGCGAGTACATCGCCGTGATCGCGTCGCGATGCGGCATGAAGTCGAGCCGGTTCACGGCTTCGTTGTGGGCGCGGACGTAGTCGTAGCTCTTCGTGCTGCCGGCGTGGTTGTTGAAGGCGACGCACGGGCTGATGACGTCGATCAGCGCCGCGCCGCGGTGGCTGAGCGCGCCCTTGATCAGCGGCACGAGCTGCTCCTTGTCGCCCGAGAAGCTGCGCGCGACGTAGCTTGCGCCGAGCTGCAGCGCCATCGCGACCAGATCGATGGCCGTATCGGTGTTGATCGCGCCCTTCTTGCTCCTGCTGCCCTGATCGGCCGTCGCCGAGAACTGGCCCTTGGTGAGGCCGTAGACGCCGTTGTTCTCGACGATGTAGGTCATGTTCACGCCGCGCCGCATCGCGTGGGCGAACTGGCCGAGGCCGATCGAGGCCGAGTCGCCGTCGCCGCTCACGCCGAGGTAAAGCAGGTCGCGGTTGGCGAGATTGGCGCCGGTGAGCACCGACGGCATCCGGCCGTGCACGGTGTTGAAGCCGTGCGAGGCGCCGAGGAAATAGTCGGGCGTCTTCGACGAGCAGCCGATGCCCGAAAGCTTGGCGACGCGGTGCGGCTCGATGTCGAGCTCCCAGCAGGCCTGCACGAGCGCGGCCGAGACCCCGTCGTGGCCGCAGCCGGCGCACAGGGTCGAGATCTTGCCTTCGTAGTCCCGCCGGGTGAAGCCGAGCTTGTTGGCCGGCAGGGTGGGGTGGTGCAGCTTCGGCTTGGCGAGGTAGGTCATGCGGCAAGCCCCTTGTTCTTCTTCGCGACGATCGGCTCGACGTTGTCGGCGCGGACACGGCTCGCGATCGCCTCGACGATGAAGCGCGCCGTGATCGGCGTGCCGTCGTAGTGGAGGATGGGCTCGAGCCTGGCCGGGTCGAGCTGCTGCTCGTTGACGAGCATCATGCGCAGCTGCGCGTCGCGGTTCTGCTCGATCACGAACACCATCTCGTGCTCGGCGATGAAGCGGTCGACCGCGGCGCCGAAGGGGAAGGCGCGGATGCGCAGGGCATCGACGTGCACGCCCTCGGCCTGGAGCGCGTCGAGGGCCTCGTCCATCGCCGGGCTCGTCGAGCCGAAGTGGATCGCGCCGAAGCGGGTCTTGCGCGTCGCCTTGCGCAGCACCGGCTGGGGCACGAGCTCTTTCGCGGTCTCGAACTTCTTCAGCAGACGGGCAACGTTGTAGAGATAGTCGGGTCCGGCTTCCGAGTAGCGCGCGTAGGCGTCGCGCGTCGTGCCGCGGGTGAAGTACGAGCCCTTGCTCGGATGCGTGCCGGGCAGGGTGCGGTAGGGAATGCCGTCGCCGTCGACGTCGAGGTAGCGGCCGAAATCCTTGCCGGCCTCGAGCTCGTCGGCGGTCATCACCTTGCCCCGGTCGTAGCGGCGCGAGTCGTCCCACTCCAGCGGGTCGCAGAGGCGATGGTTCATGCCGATGTCGAGGTCCGTCATCACGAACACCGGCGTCTGCAGCCGGTCGGCGAGGTCGAGCGCCGTGGCGGCGAACTCGAAGCACTCGCGCGGGTCTTCGGGGAAGAGTAGGACGTGCTTGGTGTCGCCGTGCGACGCGTAGGCGCACGACAGAAGATCGGCCTGCTGGGTGCGCGTCGGCATGCCGGTAGACGGGCCGCCGCGCTGAACGTCGATGATCGTGACGGGGATCTCGGCGAAGTACGCGAGCCCGATGAACTCGGTCATCAGCGACACGCCCGGGCCCGACGTCGCGGTGAACGCTCGCGCGCCGTTCCAGCCCGCGCCGACGACGATGCCGATCGAGGCGATCTCGTCTTCGGCCTGGACGATGGCGAACTTGTTCTGGCCGGTCTCATTGTCGACGCGCAGCTTCGAGCAGTACTTCTGGAAGGCTTCGGCGAGCGACGAGCTCGGCGTGATCGGATACCAGGCACAGACCGTGGCGCCGCCGTAGACGCAGCCGAGCGCCGCGGCGGCGTTGCCTTCGATGAAGATGCGCTTGCCGACCGCGTCGCGGCGCTCGATCTGCAGGCCGAGCGCGTCGTCGAAGTACTCGCGGCCGTGGTGCAGGCCCATCATGAACGCGTCGAGGTTGGGCTGGAGCAGCTTGGTCTTGCCCTGGTACTGCTCGCCGAGCAGCGTCGCGATGACTTCGGGCTCGACGCCGAGCATCGATGCGAGCACGCCGACGTAGACGATGTTCTTCAGCAGCTGGCGCTCGCGCGGATCGGTGTAGCGCGTCGCGCACAGGTCGGCGAGCGGCACGCCGAGGACGTGGATATCGTCGCGAAAGCGCGAGGGCGGCATCGGCTTGGAGCTGTCGTAGAGGAGGTAGCCGCCGGTCTCGATCTCGGCCAGGTCCTTGTCCCAGGTCTGCGGATTCATGGCGACCATCAGGTCGACGCCGCCGCGCCTTGCGAGATAGCCGAGCTCGCTGACGCGCACCTCGTACCAGGTCGGCAGGCCCTGGATGTTCGAGGGGAAGATGTTGCGCGGGCTTACCGGCACGCCCATGCGCAGGAGACTGCGCGCGAACAGCTCGTTCGCCGACGCCGAGCCCGAGCCGTTGACGTTGGCGAACTTGATGACGAAATCGTTGACGGCTTCGATCCGCGGCGCCGTGCCCGCTCTGACGTTGTTCGTCGCGTTGGTCGTCATGTCAGGCCGCCACCCTGGCCTTGCTCCGACAGCCGCTGCCGGCACGCGTCTGCGCGATCATGAATTTCTGCATGTCCCAGGCCCCGGTCGGGCAGCGCTCGGCACAGAGGCCGCAGTGCAGGCAGACGTCCTCGTCCTTCACCATCACCCGACCCGTCTTCAGCCCGTCGGCGACGTAGAGCGCCTGTTCGGCGTGGCGCGCCGGCGCGCGCAGGCGCGTGCGCAGATCTTCCTCGTCGCCGTTGGCGGTGAAGGTGATGCAGTCGGTCGGGCAGATGTCGACGCAGGCGTCGCACTCGATGCACTGGCTCGACGCGAACACCGTCTGCACATCGCAGTTGAGGCAGCGCTCGGCCTCCTTGAAGGCGGTGGCGAGGTCGAAGCCGAGCTCGACCTCGACCTTGATGTTGCGCAGCGACTTGTTGATGTCGCGCCACGGCACCTTGCTGCGCAGGTCCGACGTGATGTCGTTGTCGTAGCTCCACTCGTGGATGCCCATCTTCTGCGAGACGAGGGTGACACCCGGAGCGGGGCGCTGGGTAACGTCTTCGCCGTGCAGGAACTTGTCGATCGAGATCGCCGCGGCGTGGCCTTGTGCGACCGCCCAGATGATGTTCTTCGGCCCGAGCGCAGCGTCGCCGCCGAAAAAGACGCGCGGCAGGCTCGATTGCAGGGTCGCCGCGTCGAGCACGGGCATGCCCCATTCGTCGAAGTCGATTCCGGCGTCGCGCTCGATCCACGGAAATGCGTTCTCCTGGCCGACGGCGACGAGCACGTCGTCGCACTCGAAGACCTGCTCGGGCTCGCCGGTCGAGACCAGCTGGCGACGACCCTTGTCGTCGCGCACCGCGCGGACCTTGTCGAAGCTCATGCCGGTGAGCTTGCCGTCGTCGTGCAGGAACGCCTTCGGCACCAGGCAGTCGAGGATCGGAATGCCTTCGTGGATCGCGTCTTCCTTTTCCCAGGGCGATGCCTTCATCTCTTCGAACGGCGAGCGGACGATGACCTTGACGTCGCTGCCGCCGAGCCGCTTCGAGCTGCGGCAGCAGTCCATCGCCGTGTTGCCGCCGCCGAGGACGATGACTCGCTTGCCGATCGTCGTGACGTGACCGAAAGACACCGAGGACAGCCAGTCGATGCCGATGTGGATACGCGCCACGGCCTCGACACGGCCGGGAATCGAGAGATCGCGTCCGCGCGGCGCGCCCGAGCCGACGAAGACCGCGTCCCAGGGTTCGGCGAGGAGGGCGCGCATCGATTCGACGCGCTTGCCGCCCTGGAACTCGACCCCGAGGCGGAGCACGTAGCCCGTCTCCTCGTCGATTACTTCCTCCGGCAGCCTGAAGCGCGGAATCTGCGAGCGGATCATGCCGCCGGCCTTGTCGTCACCGTCGTAGACGACGACGTCGTAGCCCAGCGGCGCGAGGTCTCGTGCGACAGTGAGCGAAGCCGGCCCGGCGCCGACGCAGACGATGCGCTTACCCTGGCGCTGCGATGCGGGCCGGGGCAAGCGCGCGGTGATGTCGTCTTTGAAGTCGGCGGCGACCCGCTTCAGGCGACAGATCGCGACTGGCTCTGGTTTTTCGGCCTGCGCTTCCTCGACACGGCCTCGTCGACACGCTGGCTCGCAGGGTCGGTCGCAGGTGCGACCGAGAATCCCCGGAAAGACGTTCGACTCCCAGTTGACGAGGTAGGCATCACTGTAGCGACCGGCCGCGATCAGTCGGATGTATTCGGGAACGGGGGTGTGGGCGGGACAAGCCCATTGGCAATCGACGACTTTGTGGAAGTAGTCCGGATCGCCGGTGACTGTGGATCGCAAGTCTCCCTTTCCTCACCGACCGCTGTCGCGGCGGTGCACTGCATTGGCGCAAGAGCGAGGAAACCGATCGTAGGCCTCGCTTCTGGCCTTGTCAGCAGGGTTTGCGCGTCGATCCGATCGGTGGTGGTGGTGCGCAAACTCGCTACCTGTCGAACCTTTAGTTTACATAATATACATTGCAGCGTGAGACGACAAGTTAGGCGGGTCAGCCGAACGACGTCTCGAACGGGTCGGCCGTCTCGATGGCCAGATCGAACGCCCGCAGCTCGACGAGAGGCTTTTCCGGGCGCGGCTTGTCCAGCGGCCGGCAGATCGTGCTCTTGAGGCGAGCCAGGCGGTCGGAACGCTCCAGCGCAGCGAAGACGGCCTCGGGCGACGTCATCAAGGCGAAGGGATTGACGACTTCTTCGTTGGTTTGCATCGCTCGGTCTTTCATGGCCTAGTGGGATGCTGACCACTTTACGGAGCGCGCTCGGTTCCGAAAAGCTGGTGGACGGAGAAATTAAGTGTCAGGTTTTACCTGACAGAAGGCGTCGGACGATTTCCTATGCCGTCCGAATTTGAAGAAAGGACAGTGATTTACCTCGCAAACATCATGTGATGGTTCAACAGGGTTATGAACGCCCTGCTGAGCGAGCTATTTCAGAATCCTCAAGTTTTGGTTGAGGTTCGTGGAACATTGA
>JAYVVB010000154.1:0-6979 GCA_043787455.1 Rhizobacter sp. | reverse complement strand
CAAATACGAAAACGAAGGCATTGCCCGCAACGGCGCCAAGATGGTGACCGCTGTCTCGACGGCTGCCGTGCCGAAATTTACCGTCATCATCGGCGGCAGCTTCGGCGCCGGCAACTATGGCATGTGCGGGCGCGGCTTCGGTCCGCGCTTCGTCTTCAGCTGGCCGACGGCGACGACCGCGGTCATGGGCGCGAGCCAGGCCGCTGGCACGATGGAGATCGTGATGCGCGAAGGCGCGGCGAGGAAGGGCGAGCCTGTCGACGAAGCGAAGCTCGCGGCTCTCACGACGAGGATCACCGCGACCTTCGAGCGCCAGTCCGACGCCTTCTACACCTCCGGCCTCCTGCTCGACGACGGCATCATCGACCCGCGCGACACGCGCCGCGTTCTCGCCCTCGCCCTGGCGATCTGCGACGAGGCAGCGCGGCGTACCCTTCACCCGATGCAGTTCGGCGTCGCCCGGCCCTGAGCCGAGGCCGCGAGCGCGAGACGAGGAGCTTCCATGCAGTTCACCCACGAGCACGAAGAGATCCAGCGCACGCTCAAGCGCTACATCGACGAGCACATCAACCCGCACGTCGACGAGTGGGAGGCGGCCGAGGCCTTTCCCGCGCACGAGGTGTTCAAGGGCCTCGGCGACCTCGGCCTGCTCGGCCTCACGAAGCCCGAGAAGTACGGTGGCATGGCGCTCGACTACTCGTTCTCGGTGGCGATGGCCGAAACGCTCGGCCACGTCGCCTGCGGTGGCGTGCCGATGGCGATCGGCGTGCAGACCGACATGGCGACGCCAGCGCTCGCGCGCTTCGGCTCGGAAGCGCTGTGCAAGGAGTTCCTCGTGCCCGCGATCGCCGGCGACGCGGTTGGCTGCATCGGCGTGTCGGAGCCCGGCGCCGGATCCGACGTCGCGAGCATCAAGACGACGGCCAAGAAGGACGGCGACGACTACGTCATCAACGGCTCGAAGATGTGGATCACCAACAGCCTGCAGGCCGACTGGATGTGCCTCCTCGCCAACACCTCGGAAGGCGCGGCGCACAAGAACAAGAGCCTGATCATGGTGCCGATGAACGCCAAGGGGGTGACCCGGGCGCAGAAGATCAGGAAGATCGGGATGATGTCGAGCGACACCGGCCTGATCCACTTCGACGATGTGCGCGTGCCCCAGACGAACCGCGTCGGCGCGGAAGGGATGGGCTTCACGTACCAGATGATGCAGTTCCAGGAGGAGCGCCTTTGGGCCGCCGCCAGCGCGATCCAGTCCTTGCTGAACTGCATCCAGCTGACCGCCGACTACGCGCGCGAGCGGCGGATCTTCGGCAAGAGCGTGCTCGATCACCAGGTCGTCCACTACAAGCTCGCCGAACTGAAGACCGAGGTCGAGTCGCTTCGCGGCCTGGTCTACATGGCGACCGAGAAGTACGTATCGGGCGCCGACGTCACCGAGTGGGCGTCGATGGCCAAGCTGAAGGCGTGCCGGCTCTCGCGCCTCGTCCCCGACGCCTGCATGCAGTACTGGGGCGGCATGGGCTACACCTGGGACAACCCGGTGGCGAGGCATTACCGAGACGGCCGGCTCGGCTCGATCGCCGGCGGCGCCGACGAGGTGATGCTCGGCATCATTGCCAAGTACATGCACACGCTGCCGTCGCGGGGCTGATCGCCCGGTCGCTCGCCGCGCCTCGATGTTCGCTTCCCTCCTGATCGCCAACCGTGGCGAGATCGTCGCCCGGGTCGCACGCACGGCGCGGCGGATGGGCATCGCGACCGTCGCGATCGTGTCCGACGCCGATCGCGACGCACCGTACCTGTCGACGTGCGACCGCCAGGTCTTCATCGGCGGCGAGCGCGCCTCCGACTCGTACCTGCGCATCGATGCCATCGTCGCCGCCGCGATCGCATCGGGCGCCGAGGCGGTCCATCCGGGCTACGGCTTCCTGAGCGAGAACGCGATGTTCGCCGACGCGATCGAGGCCGCAGGCAAGGTCTGGATCGGACCGCCGCCGACGGCGATGCGCACCCTCGGCGACAAGTCGGCGGCGCGCCGGCGCATGCGCGCAGCCGGCGTGCCGGTGCTGCCGGGTTACGACGGCAGCGGGCAGGATTCGACGACCTTGCGCCGCGAAGCGCAGCGGCTCGGCTTCCCTTTGATGGTCAAGGCCGTCGCCGGCGGCGGCGGTCGCGGCATGCGGCTGGTCGCGGCCAAAGCCGGTCTCGACGCCGCGCTTGCGTCGGCAGCGGCCGAGGCCGGTGCCGCCTTCGGCGACGCGCGCCTGCTCCTCGAGCGCGCGGTCACGCAAGCACGCCACGTCGAGATCCAGGTCTTCGCCGATGCGCACGACCATGTCATCCACCTCGGCGAGCGCGACTGCTCGCTGCAGCGGCGGCACCAGAAGCTCGTCGAGGAAGCGCCCTCGCCCGCCGTCTCGCCGGCGCTCCGGCGCCGCATGGGCGAGGTCGCCGTCGCGGTCGCGCGCGAGGTCGGCTACCGCGGCGCCGGCACGGTCGAGTTCCTGCTCGACCGCGACGGCGTGTTCTGGTTCATCGAGATGAACACACGTCTTCAGGTCGAACATGCCGTCACCGAAGCGCTCGTCGGCGTCGATCTCGTCGAGTGGCAGCTGCGCGTCGCCGCCGGCGAGCCGCTGCCGATGAAACAGGACGAAGCCCTGTCGCGCTTCGAGGCCGGCGGTCATGCGATCGAGGTGCGTCTCTGCGCCGAGGATCCGGCTCGCGAGTTCCTGCCGCAGTCGGGCCGTATCGCGCGCTGGCGCGCGCCCGAGGGCGTACGCGTCGATCACGCGCTCGCCAGCGGTTGCAGCGTGCCACCCTTCTACGACTCGATGCTCGCCAAGCTGATCGCCTGGGCGCCGACCCGCGACGAAGCACGCACGCGACTGGCGCAGGCCCTCGATCGCACCGTGTGTCTCGGCGTGACGACCAACCGCGCCTTCCTCGCGCACTTGCTGCGCGAGCCGGCCTTCGCGATCGGCGACGTCGACACGAGCTTCCTCGCGCGCGGTTCTATCGACGGCGCGGCGCGCGACTCGTCGGCGCCGTCATGGCTCGAAGCGCTCTCGGCAGCGGCGATGGCGTTGCTGCCGCGTCAGCCGCTGCCGATGCTCTTCGCCGGCTGGGCATCGTCGCCTTCGCTCGACGTCGCCGTGCCGCTTCACGTCGGCGACGCGACGCGGGTCTGGCGGCTGACCGGAACGCGCAGCGATATCCGCGCCACGAGCGGCGACGCCGCCCATCGCATCGTCGACCTGCGTCGGGTCGAGGCGCGAAACGGCGTCGCTTCGCGAGACGTCGGCGCCCCTATCGATTTCGATATCGACGCGCACGTCGACGGCCGGCCGATGCGCGTCGTCGGCGTCGTCGTCGGCGACGACGGGCGCTGGCTCGCCGAGGGCGTCGAGATCCGCGCGATCGACGCGCGCCTGCACGGCGCACGCCGCGACGCGCCTGCGGCCGCCGGCCTCCTGCTCGCGCCGATGCACGGCCGCGTCGTCGAGACCTGCGTCGATGTCGGCGCGAGCGTCGAGGCGGGCGCGCTCCTGCTCGTGATCGAGGCGATGAAGATGGAGCATCCAGTGCGCGCACCGCACGCGGGCACCGTCGCGGCCGTGCATGTGCGCGGCGGCGATCAGGTCGCGACGCGCCAACCGCTGGTCGAGGTCGTGCCGTGAGCCGCGCCATCGTCACCGCTGCCGTCGTCGACGCGGAAGAGCTCGCCGCGCGCGACGTCTTTCGCGCCAGCGTGCGCCGCTTCGTCGAACGCGAGATCGCGCCCTTCGTCGAAGCGTGGGACGAGGCGGGCAGCTTCCCGCGCGAGCTCTATGCGAAGGCCGCCGCGGCGGGCCTGTTGTCGCTCGGCTACCCCGAGCACCTCGGCGGCACGCCGGCGTCGATCGCCTGGCGCCTGATCGCCACCGACGAGGTCGCGCGCGCCGGCAGCGGCGGCGTGATGGCCAGCCTCTTCTCGCACACGATCGGCCTGCCGCCGATCGTCGCCCACGGCAGCGACGCGCTGCAGCGACGCGTCGTGCCGTCGGTGCTCGCCGGCACAAAGATCGCGGCGCTGGCGATCACCGAGCCCGGCGGCGGCTCGGATGTCGCCCGCATCGCGTGTCGCGCCCGCCGCGACAGCGGCGAGTGGGTGATCGACGGCGAGAAGACCTTCATCACCTCGGGCGTTCGGGCCGACTGGCTCACCGTCGCCGTGCGAACCGGCGCGCCGGGCGCGGGCGGACTCTCGCTCGTCGTCGTGCCCGGCGACACGCCCGGCCTCGTGCGCACGCCGCTGCGAAAGATGGGATGGTGGTGCAGTGACACTGCCCACCTGTCGTTCAGCGGTTGCCGCATTCCCCTGGATCACCTCGTCGGCGAGGAGAACAACGGCTTCGGGGTGGTGATGGAGAACTTCAATGCCGAGCGCCTCCTGATGTCGGCCGGCGCCTGCGCCTTCGCCTCGGTGTGCTTCGAGGAAGCGCTCGCCTGGGCGCGCGAGAGGAAGACCTTCGGCCAGACGCTCGTCGAGCACCAGGTCGTTCGCCACAAGCTCGTCGACATGAAGATGCGGCTCTTCGCGACCTTGGCGTGGATCGATGCGCTCGTCGCTCGTCACGACCAGGGCGACATCGGCGCCGGGTGGATCGCCGAACTTTGCCTGCTCAAGAACCAGGCGACGCAGACGATGCAGTTCTGCGCCGATCAGGCGGTGCAGATCCTGGGCGGCGCCGGCTACATGCGCGGCTCCAAGAGCGAGCGCATCTACCGCGAGGTGAAGGTCATGATGATCGGCGGCGGCAGCGAGGAAATCATGAAGGAGCTGGCCGCGCGCCAGCTCGGTCTGTGAACCCATGAGCTCATCCGCTCCGCCAACAGCCTTCGAGCCCGAGTTCGTCGCCAGCCTCGTCGCCCTGTTCGAGGATCGGATCCCGTTCAACCAGGTGCTCGGACTGCGCATCGATTCGCTGTCACCGACCGACGCCAAGGGACACCTGCTGATGCGGCCGGAGCTGGTTGGCTCCTTCGTGCACCAGCGTCTGCACGGCGGCGTCATCAGCGCCGCTCTCGACGCGATGGCCGGGATCGCCATCATGGCCGCGATCGGCGCACGTCACATGGACGAGGCGCCGGCCGATCGGATGCGCCGCTTCACCAAGCTCGGCACCATCGACCTGCGCATCGACTACCTGCGACCGGCTCAGGGCGAGCGCTTCACGCTCGAGAGCGAGGTGCTGCGCCTCGGCTCGCGCGTGGCGACGACGCGGATGGGGTTCCACGACGCCGCCGGCAAGCTTCTTGCCACCGGCAGCGCGGCGTATATCGTCTCGTGAACGCGCTCGTCCGCGCCCGTCGTCAGTTCGGCTTGATGTAGTCCGAGACGACTTTCCAGCGGCCGTCCTGGAGCTGCGACAGGCGCGAGGCGTCGCTGCCGAGGTGCTTGGTGGGCGTGAAGTTCGAGGGCGCGCTGCCGAACATGTCGGACTCGAAGCTCATCGAGTCCATCGCCTTGATGAAGCTGTCGGTCGTTAGGTTCGGGCCGGCCTTGGCAGCGGCGCGGGCGAAAGCATCGATCGCGCTGTAGCCGTAGATCGAGAACACCGTCGGGTCCTCGCTGAACTTGGTCTTGTACTTGGTGGCCCAGAAGCTGATCTGCTTCGAGGCTTCATCGAGGTACGGGTTCTGCACCGTCATCGTCGCGTAGAGGCCGTCCATCGCCTTGCCGCCGAGCTTGTGGATCAGGTCGGTGTAGCTCGCGCTCGTGCCCAGGAAGGTCGGCGAGAAGCCCGCCTTCCTCGATTCGGCGATCGTGCCGATGGTCTCGCGGATGATCGTGCCCAGCAGCACGAAGTCGCAGCCCGCGGCCTTCATGCGCGCGACCTGGGAGGAGAAGTCGGTCGCACCGCGCTTGTAGCTCGTCTTCTCGACGAACTCCATGCCCATCGCCTTCATCGCCGCCTCGCCGCCGCGCAGCACCTCGAGGCCGAACTCGTCGTCCTGGTAGATGGTGCAGACCTTCTTGGCGGCCTTGTCCTTCGCCAGCTTGGGCAGGGTCGTTCGCACCTGGTCGTAGTAAGTCGCGGCGAACGAGTACTTGAGCCGGTTGAACGGCTCGTACATCTCGCGCGCTGCAGTCACCGGGAAGAAGTTGACGACGTTCTTCTCGAACTGCACCGGCATCGCGGCGTTGTTCTGGGCCGTGCCGATGTGCGCGACCATGATGAAGATCTTGTCCTGGTTGACGAGCTTCTGCGCCGCGAGGACGGCGCGCTTCGGGTCGTAGCCCGAGTCCTCGACGATCAGGCGCAGCTTCCTGCCGTTGATGCCGCCCTGCTCGTTGATCTCGTCGACGCGCAGCATCATGCCGAGGCGGTCCTGCTTGCCGAAGCCGGCGAGCGGGCCGGAGAGGTCCTGGATCGAGCCGACGACGATCTCGGTCTTGCTCACCCCCTGCTGCTCGGCGGCGAGGGTGGGCGCCGCGACCGCGGCGAGCAAGGCGGCGAAGGCGGCGAACATCTTCTTCATGGGCTTTTCTCCAGGGCGGTTCATCGAAGGGAATGTCGTTTGCAATTCACGAGGCGTACATCGCCTCGATCCGGTCAGCGTACTTGGCTTCGACGAGCTTTCGCTTCAGCTTCATCGTCGGTGTCAGCTCCTCGTCCTCGGCGCTGAGCTGGGTCTCGAGGAGCCAGAATTTCTTGATCTGCTCGACACGCGCGAACTTGGCGTTGACTCGGTTGACCTCGGCGCCGATCAGCGCCTGCACTTCCTTGGCGCGCGCGAGGCTGGCGTAGTTGCCGAACGGGACGTCGTGGTCCTGGGCGAACTTCTCGACGTTGTCCAGATCGATCATGACGATGGCCGTGAGGTAGGCGCGACGGTCGCCGACGACGACGGCGTCGGTGATGTAGGGCGAGAACTTGAGCTCGTTCTCGATCTCGCTCGGCGTCACGTTCTTGCCGCCGGCCGTGAT
>JAYVVB010000153.1:0-5615 GCA_043787455.1 Rhizobacter sp. | reverse complement strand
GTCGATGAACACCTTTGGTTCCAACCTCCTAGACGTGAATGGCATTGAGGTCATTTACAACCACGTGATCCTCGTGCTGAAGGGAGTCTCGCTGCAGGTGCCCGAGGGCAAGATCGTCGCGTTGATGGGCGGCAACGGCGCGGGCAAGACGACGACGCTGCGCGCGGTGAGCAACCTGCTCGCGGGCGAGCGGGGCGCGGTCACGAAGGGCTCGATCGAGCTGCGCGGCGAGCGCATCGAGCGCCTGTCGACCTCGGACATGGTCGCGCGCGGCGTGATCCAGGTGATGGAAGGCAGGCGCTGCTTCGGCCACCTCTCGATCGAGGAGAACCTGCTCACCGGCGCCTACACGCGTCGTGACGGCAAGGGCGCCATCGCGACGACGCTCGATAAGGTCTACACCTACTTCCCGCGTCTGAAGGAACGGCGCAGGTCGCAAGCGGCGTACACCTCGGGAGGCGAGCAGCAGATGTGCGCGCTCGGCCGGGCGCTGATGGCGAGTCCGAAGATGGTGCTGCTCGACGAGCCGTCGATGGGGCTCGCGCCGCAAGTCGTCGAGGAGGTGTTCGAGATCGTGCGCGGGCTGAACCAGCAGGAGGGCGTCACCTTCCTCCTCGCCGAGCAGAACACGGCGATGGCACTGCGCTACGCAGACTACGGCTACATCCTCGAGAGCGGCCGCATCGTGATGGACGGAGACGCGGCGTTGCTGCGCGAGAACGAGGACGTGCGCGAGTTCTATCTCGGCACAGGCGGGGCAGGATCGGGCGCCGAGCGCAAGAGCTATCGCGCGGTGAAGAGCTACAAGCGCCGCAAGCGCTGGCTCGCCTGACGAGGAGATCTGGCAATGGCCCGTACCGACAGCGAAGCCCTGAAGACCCTGCTGCCGCTGCTGCGCCAGTTGCGCGAGATCAAGGGCGTGAAGGAAATGCAGCCCGGCATCTTCTACGCGCGACGCGAGGCCTTCGTCAATTTCCACGACGACGGCGGCGTACTGTTCGCGGATCTGAAGAAGCCCGGCGGCGCCGGCTTCGATCGATTCCCGCTCGCGACGCCGGCCGAGCAACGCAAGCTCGTCGACGAAGCGAAGCTGCGCGCGCGTCGCCTCGACGATGACTAGCGAGCGCGCCGCGGCCATGCCGCCCGATACGCCGTACGACGCACTCGAGACGCGCTCACGCGACGAGCGCGACGCGGCGCTCGCGCGAGCCCTGCCGGCGCAGATCGCGCACGCGAAGACCCACGCGCCGGCGATGGCCGAGCGGCTTCGCGACGTCGATGCCGCATCGATCACGACGCGCGCCGCGCTCGCCCGCCTGCCGGTCTTGCGCAAGACCGAGCTCGCCGATCGGCAGAAGACGTCGGCGGGGGACGACGTCTTCGGCGGCTTCGCGGCGGTTGGCTGGGGCGCGTCGCGAGCCGGCGCGCGTCGCGCCCTGCGCGTGTTCGCATCGCCCGGCCCGATCCACGAGCCGGAGTCGGCGCGGCCCGACTACTGGCGCATGGCGCGCGCGCTGCACGCCGCCGGCTTTCGCGCCGGCGACCTGGTCCACAACAGCTTCAGCTACCACTTCACACCGGCCGGCGCGATGATGGACAGCGGCGCGCAGGCGATCGGCTGCACGGTCTTTCCCGCGGGCACCGGACAGAGCGAATTGCAGGTCCAGGCGATAGCCGCCCTGGCGCCGAACGCCTACGCCGGAACGCCGAGCTTCCTGCGCCTCCTGCTCGAGAGGGCGGACACCTCGGGCGTCGCCCTGCCCTCGCTCGCCAAGGCCGCGCTGAGCGGCGAGGCCGTGCCCGTGGTCTTGCGTGAATGGCTCGGCGCGCGCGGCATCGCCGCCTTCCAGAGCTACGGCACGGCCGACCTCGGCCTCGTCGCCTACGAGACGCGAGCGCGAGAAGGACTGGTCGTAGACGAAGGCGTGATCGTCGAGATCGTCCGTCCGGGCACGGACGAGCCGGTCGACGAAGGCGAGGTCGGCGAGGTCGTGGTGACGACGCTCAACCCGGACTACCCGCTGATCCGTTTCGCGACCGGCGATCTCTCCGCCGTGCTCGCGGGCGCGTGCCCGACCGGGCGCACCCACCGGCGCATCCGCGGCTGGCTCGGACGCGCCGATCAGTCGACCAAGGTGCGCGGCATGTTCGTCCATCCATCGCAGGTCGCCGACATCGCGCGGCGCCATCCGCCGATCGGACGCGTGCGCCTCGTCGTCGAGGGCGAAATGGCCGACGATCGCATGACGCTGCACGTCGAAGTCGATGGCGCGCCGGAAGGTCTGGCCGAGCGCATCGCGCAGTCGATCCGCGACGTCACCAAGCTGCGCGGCGAGGTCGCGCTCGTCGCGGCCGGCAGCCTGCCCAACGACGGCAAGGTGATCGACGACCGGCGCAGGCCGGGCTGATCGCCGGGGACACGGAGACCGTCGACGAGCGCACGCCGGTTCAGCGGCGCAGCGTGATCGGAATCGTGACCGGGCCGTCGTTGACCAGGCTCACTCGCATGTCGGCGCCGAACTCGCCGCTCGCGACCACCGGGTGCAGTCGCCGAGCGGTCTCGAGCACGCGCTCGTAAAGGCGACGCGCGAGCTCTGGCGATGCGGCCTTCGAGAAGCCAGGGCGATGGCCGCGCGAGGTTTCGGCGGCCAAGGTGAACTGGCTGACGACGAGCAGACCGCCGCCGACCGTGCCGAGGTCGAGGTTCATCTTGCCGGACTCGTCGGCGAAGACCCGGAGCGCCAGCACTTTGGCGACGAGACGATCGGCGAGCGCCTCGTCGTCGTCGGGCTCGGTGCAGACGAAGCAGAGCAGTCCCGGGCCGATTGCGCCGACGAATCGATCGCCGATCGTCACACACGCATCGGTGACGCGCTGCAGGAGCGCGATCACCGGACGCTCTGGACGGCGTTGAAGTGCGTCTCGACGTTTGACGGCAGGAGCTGGATCGACGCGCGCAGGCCCGCGACCTCGCTCATCAGCGCCTGCTCGACCTCGCCCCGCAACGCCGCGGCGCGGCCGAGCGTCCAGTTCGCCGGCACGTGCATGTGCATGTCGAGAAAGCGCCGGCTGCCGGCCCGGCGCGTGACCATGTCGTCGAAGCGGACCGAGCTCTCCGCGAATCGCGCCAGGGTCTGGTCGATGCGTGCCTGCACTTCGGGCTCGACGGCCTTGTCCATCAAGCCGTCGACCGAGCCCCAGACGACGCGCGCGCCTTCGAGGATGATGTTGGCCGCGACGCCGATCGCGATTGCCGGATCGAGCCAGAGCCAGCCGGTCCACTGCACGAGCGCGATGCCGACGACGACCCCGGCGGAAGTCCAGACGTCGGCATAGAGATGGCGCGCATCGGCTTCGAGCGCGACTGAGCGATGCTCGCGCGAGGCCGCCATCATCTTCCAGGCGAGGAGGCCATTGAGCACCGAGCTCGCCACCGTCAGCGCGATGCCGATGTCGACGCCTTCGAGCGGCTGCAGATGCATGAATCGCTGCGTCGCCGCCCAGACGATGGCCACTGCGGCGGCGGCGATCATCAAGCCTTCGAACGCGCTCGAGAAATACTCCGCCTTGGTGTGGCCGAAGGGATGGTCGTCGTCGGCCGGCCGCGCCGCGATGGTCACCATCGCCAGGGCGAAGAGCGCGGACGCCAGGTTGACGAATGACTCCATTGCATCGGAAAGCAGACCGACCGAGCCGGTGACCCACCACGCGGTCGTCTTCATGACGATCGCCGCGATGGCGGTCGCCACCGACAGGAGGAGAAGTGTCCTGACGCGCACGCGCTGACCTCGATGGCTCAGGCCAGTGTGACGCGGGCGAACTTGCGCTTGCCGACCTGGACGACGAACGTTCCGGCGGGAAGCTTCAGGCCCCGGTCGGAGATGACCGTTCCGTCGACGCGGACGCCGCCGCCGTCGACCAGACGCAGCGCTTCGCTGGTCGACGGCGCTAGCCGCGACTGCTTCAGGAGCGCGCCGATGCCGAGCGGGGCGCCGCTCAGGGTGATCGCCTCGATGTCGTCCGGGATGCCGCCTCGAGCGCGGAGGTCGAAATCGGTCGCTCCCGACTCGGCCGCTGAAGAACCGTGGAAACGCGCCGTGATCTCCTTCGCCAGCGCAACCTTCGCGTCACGCGGGTTCGCACCCGCGTCGGTATCGGCGCGCAGGCGGGCGAGCTCGGAGGTTTCCTTGCGACTGAGAAGATCGAAGTATTTCCACATCAGATCGTCGCTGATCGACATCAGTTTGGCGAACATGACGTTGGCGGGGTCCGAGATGGCGATGTAGTTGTTCTTTGATTTCGACATCTTCTCGACGCCGTCGAGGCCCTCGAGCAAGGGCATCGTCATGATGCATTGCGGCTCCTGGCCGTACTCACCCTGCAGCGTGCGACCCACCAGCAAGTTGAACTTCTGATCCGTGCCGCCAAGCTCGAGGTCGGCGCGCAAGGCCACCGAGTCGTAGCCCTGCATCAGCGGATAGAGGAATTCGTGGACGTTGATCGGCGTCCCCGCCTTGAAGCGCTTGCTGAAATCGTCGCGCTCCATCATCCGGGCGACTGTGTATCGCGCCGCCAACTCGATCATGCCTCGCGCGCCAAGAGGGTCGCTCCACTCCGAGTTGTAGCGGATCTCGGTCTTCTCTGGGTCCAAAACCAGGCTTGCCTGAGAATAGTAGGTGCTCGCATTCGAATCGATCTGCTCACGCGTCAGCGGCGGCCTGGTGGCGTTGCGGCCGGAAGGATCGCCGATCATTGCGGTGAAATCGCCGATCAAGAAAATCACCGTGTGGCCCAGTTCCTGCAGGTCCTTGAGCTTGTCGAGCACGACCGTGTGCCCGAGGTGGATGTCCGGCGCCGTGGGATCGAGGCCGAGCTTGATGCGCAGAGGCTTGCCGGTAGCCTCCGAACGGGCCAGCTTCGCGAGCCACTCGCTTTCGGGCAAGAGCTCATGGCTGCGTCTTTGCGACCTCGCAAAGGCCGATCGGACCGATTCGGTAACCGGGTATTTCGAGGAGGACACGGGCGCAGAAATAGAGGCAGACATCACTGGCTGTTACGGGGATAGGGGCAATGGGCCCCCCTATACTGCGCGGCGACGTCCTACAACGTCGCACGAAAGTTCCTACCGCAGCGGCAGAGCGTCACGATTCTAAGTGGCACCCTGCCGACGACGACCAACCCGACGCGTGCGCTCGCCGTGCGCCGACCGACCTGAGCACCGAGCTCCCGCAGAAATTGAAATCGTTGGTTTCCGGAAAAGTCGCCTGGGCCTATGTCTCGGCGCACGTCGCGAGCTTTGCCTCCCGCAATCCCAAGACCCTGGCGGCCTCCGTGTCGCTCGGCCTGGCTGGATTTGCCGCCACCGCCTTCGGCGTCGCGCCGCAGGTTCCGGACGCGTCCGACCTGCCGCACCGCATCGTTGTCGAGTCGACCACGCCCGTGAATCTGCAGGCGCAGGTCGATGCCTTGCGCGAGCAGGAACTCGACCTCTTCCGCAGTGACCTCACGCGCGCCAGCGACACCGCCGACTCGCTCCTCGCCCGGCTCAACGTCACCGACCGTGCCGCCGCCGATCTGCTGCGCACCGATCCCGTGGCCAGGAAGCTCCTCGAAGG
>JAYVVB010000152.1:0-3082 GCA_043787455.1 Rhizobacter sp. | reverse complement strand
CGTGCTCGCCGACTCCGGGCAGTTGACGACGTAGCCGCACACCAGCCACTGCGCATACGAGAAGATGTTCTGGCCGATCCAGGCCGGCGGCAGGTAGGCGAGGACTTCGTCGCGCTCGTTCAGCTTGTCGAAGGTCGCGCCGGCGCGGGCGCGGTCGATCAGCGTGCCGTGGCTGTGGACGACGCCTTTGGCGTTGCCGGTCGTGCCCGAGGTGAAGAAAATCGCCGCGACGTCGTCGGGGTGGAGCTTCGCGACCTCGGCGGCGAAGAAGCCGGGATGCGTCGCGGCGAACGCGCGTCCGGCATCGACCAGCGCGTCGAGCGACGCCAGCCCTGCTTCGCTGTAGTGGCGCAGGCCGCGCGCGTCGTCGAACCAGATCGTCGCGAGTTGCGGGCAGGAGCCGCGCACCTCGAGCAGCTTGTCGACCTGCTCCTGGTCCTCGACGACGGCGAATGCGATCTCGGCATTGGCGATCGGGAAGACGAACTCCTTCGCCGTCGCGTCCTGGTAGAGCGGCACCGGGATCGCGCCCAGCGACTGCGCCGCGAGCATCGACGCGTAGAGGCGCGGCCGGTTCTCGCCGATCACCGCGAGATGCTGGCCGCGCTGCAGGCCGGCCTGCGCCAGACCGCAGGCCAGCGACTGCACGAGATCGGCGAGAGCGCTCCAGCTGAGCGTCTGCCAGATGCCGAGTTCCTTTTCGCGCAGCGCCGGCGCCTGCGGGCGCGCCGCGGTGTGGTCGAGCAGGAGCTGAGGGAAGGTCGTCTGCACGGAGGTGGGTCAAGGCGGAGCGACGCGGCACGCGGACGCGCGTCGGGTGAATGCGACTTTAGGAAGGTTTTGACGCCATGTTGTCGTTCCGACGACAAAGTACGGGAGAACACCCTCGGGTGTATCCCTGCCGGGCGGGTCGTCAGGCCTTGATGTAGACCGTGCCGGTGAAGCTCGACACGGCCGTCTCCGCGCCGCTCGCTTCGGGTCGGACGACGTCGATGCGATAGACGCCGATGCGCTTGCTTCGCTGGACCTCGACGGCGCGCGCGACCAGCGTGTCGCCCGCCCGGACCGCGGCCTGGAAGGTGATGTGCGCGTCGATGCCCGAGGCGATCGGGCCGTGCGAGTTCGAGGCCAGGCCGAAGGCCGAATCGGCGAGCGCTAAGATCGCGCCGCCGTGACAACCGCCGTTGAAGTTGAGGTGCCGCGCATCGACCGTCAGCGCGACTTCGGCGCGACCAGGCCCGCCGTCGCGGACCGAGATGCCGAGCGCCTGGCACAGGCCGTCGCAGGCGGCGAGCGCGGTGATGCGATCGCGCCAGCCGGCCGCATCGAGCGAGGCGATCTCGCCGGTCGTCGGGTCGCGCGCTGCTCTCGGCGGGACCACGTTGCGGCGCCCGACACCTGTCGCTTCGCGATGAGCGACCAGCGCTGCGAGCAGATCGTCGATCCCCGTCTTCGCCTGCGCGCTCACGGTCACGACGCGCGGCTGCCACCGGCTCGCGGCCTCCTTTCGACGCAGCGTCAGCATCTCGCGCATCTCGGCTGCGGTCTGTGCCGCGAGCGGCAGGTCTCCTTTGCTGACGGCCAGGACGTCGGCGATCTCGAGCGTGCCCGCCTTGATCGCCTGCACGTCGTCGCCGAGGCCCGGCGGACAGACGACGACGCGTGTGTCGGCGAGCGCGACGATCGCCGTCTCGGACTGCCCGGTGCCGACGGTCTCGACGATGACACGGTCGAAGCCGCAGGCGTCGAAGCAGTCGACCGCCGCGAGCGACGCGCGTGACAGGCCGCCGAGCTCGCCGCGCGCCGAGAACGAGCGGATGAAGACGTCGGCATGGGCCGCGTTCGCGCCCATGCGGATCCGGTCGCCGAGCACCGCGCCGCCGCTCACCGGGCTCGACGGATCGATGGCGATCACGGCGACCTTGCAGCCGTCGCCGAGCCAGGCGCCGAGCAGCGCATCGACGAGCGTCGACTTGCCGCTGCCCGGCACACCGGTGATGCCGACGACCCAGGCGCGTCCGGCGCGCTCGGCCATCCGCTTCGCGGCCTCGGCCGATCCGGCGCCGCCGTCGTCGATCAGGGTCAGCAGCCGGCCGAGGGCGCGGCGATCGCCGGCGAGGGCGCGCTCCGTCAGTGCATCGATCGAGGCAGCGACGGCCACGCCTCAGACGATGACCAGCGGCTGGCCGAAGCCGAGGTCGCGGCGCAGGCGGGTGCAGATCTCCTCGTTGGTGAGGCCGGCGCGCGCGCCGTCGACGACCGCGCCGAAGACGTTGCCGTCGCTCTCCGCGGCGCGCGTGAGGTCGTCGAAGGCTTTCGCCACTGCGGTGCTCGAACGCGCGGCTTTTGTCTCGTGGAACGCGTCGAGGTGGCGTTGCATCGCCGCGGCATCGGGCCGCTCGACCGGCGGCCGGTTGGCGAAGTCGTCGACCGCCTGGTACTTGTTGACGCCGACCACAACCTGCTCGCCTGCCTCGACGCGACGCTGGAAGCGCATCGCCGAGGCGCCGATCATCCGCTGCACGAGGCCGGCCTCGACCGCCTTGTACATGCCGCCGGCGTCGTCGATCGTCTTCATGATCGCGACGATCTTCTCCTCCATCCGGTCGGTGAGCGACTCGACGTAGAACGAGCCGCCCAGCGGATCGATCACGTCGGTGAGGTGCGCTTCCTCGCGCAGGATGTTCTGCGTCGCGACGGCGATGCGCGCGCCGGCCTCGCTCGGCGTCGCGTAGGCCTCGTCGTAGGCGTCGGTGTGGAGCGACTGAAGGCCGCCGAAGATGCCGGCCATCGCCTGCGCCGTGACGCGGGCGATGTTGTTGAGTGGCTGCTGGCGCGTCAGGTCGACGCCCGAGGTCTGGGCGTGAAACTTGAAGCGCCGCGCCTTTTCGCTCTTCGCGCCCAGGCGCTCGCGCGCGAGCCGCGCCCAGATGCGCCGGCCGGCGCGGAACTTCGCGACTTCCTCGAAGAAGCTGAGCGAGACGTCGAAGAAGAAGGTGAAGCGCGGCAGGAACTGGTCGGGGTCCATGCCGCGGGCGATGCAGTCCTCGGCGTTCTGCACCGCGGCCGAGAGCGTGAAGGC
>JAYVVB010000151.1:0-3123 GCA_043787455.1 Rhizobacter sp. | reverse complement strand
GTTCGCGCCAGCCTGTCGCTGCCGGTCGCGCCCTGAAGACGTCGATGCCCACCGCGCTCATCGCCGACGACGAGCCGCACCTCGCGGCCTATCTCGTCGACCTGCTTCACAAGGCCTGGCCCGAGCTCGCGGTCGTGCACGTCGCCCGTAACGGCGTCGAGGCTGCCGAGCGGATCGCCGCGCTCGAGCCCGACTTCGCCTTCCTCGACATCAGGATGCCCGGCCTCACCGGCCTCGAGGTCGCGCAAGGCATCGAAGGCGCGACGCGCGTCGTGTTCGTGACGGCGTACGACGAGTTCGCCGTCGCCGCGTTCGAGCAGCAGGCGTTCGACTACGTGCTCAAGCCGGTGAAGAGCGAACGGCTGGCGCGCACGGTTGAGCGATTGAAGCGCGAGCTCGCGACGACGACGACGGCGGACGCGCGCCTCGCAACGGTACTGCGACAACTCGTCGCCACGACACCTGACGCTGCGCCGGCGCGGCTGCGCTACGTGCGCGCGAGCCAAGGCGAGCTCACCCATCAGATCGACGTCGCCGACGTCCTCTTTTTCCACGCCGACGACAAGTACACCTGCGTTCGCACAACGACGGGCGAGCACTTGATCCGCACGACGATCGGCGAGCTCGCCGCGGCGCTCGACCCGGGGCGCTTCGCGCAGGTACATCGGTCGACGATCGTCAACCTCGATCACCTCGCCGGCACGCGGCGCGACGAGTCGAGCCGGCTCTTCGTTCGCGTCCGTGGTCACGCCGCCGAGCTGCCGGTGAGCCGCGCCTACGTCCACCTCTTCAAGGCGATGTGACCGTCGCGCCTATCATCCAAGATTGCCGTCACGGCCCTCGCCGCGCGCCCTCACCCCCGGAAAACTGCCATGCCGATCCGCACCGCCACCCTCTCCCGCCAGCTTCAGAAGAACGGCGTACGACTCCATCTGGCCATGGTCAGCCAGGCTCGCAGCTCGACGGGCACGACGGGCACGACGGCCAAGCCGTCCGAGCCGGTTCAGGCGCTGATCGACGAACGTCGCGAGCTCAAGGAGGCGCGCGCGGCGCGCCAGGCGCAGGCGAAGCTGCCGAAGGCCAAGGCCGTGCGGGTAGTCAAGGAGCCCAAGGCGGCGAAGGCACCCAAGGCGCCGAAGGCCGCGAAAGAGCCCAAGCCCGAGAAGAACGCCAAGGGCACCAAGGGCGCCAAAGTGTCGCGCGCAGACAAGTCGGCGAAGAAGGCCGAGAACCTCGAGGCCGCGAAGAAGGCCGACCGGAAGTCGGCTTCCAAGACCTGATCGAAGGTCGCTCGCGTCGGCGCGTCAGCGCGTCGCGACGAGCCGGTCGCCGAGCCAGTGGCAGATCGGGCTCGCTGCCGATTCGAAGCCGTCGGTCGCGCTGAAGTGGTGGGCACCGGGCTGCGACAGCAGCTCGGAAGCGTTGCCAGCAGCCTGCCATGCGTCATGAAAGCTCGTCGACTGGCGCGCGAACTCGGCGCTCTCGTCGCCGCCCCAGGTGACGAGCAGGGTCGTCGCGCACGGCCTGATCGCGAAGAGCGGCGAGTTGCGGGCGATCACGCCGTCGTCGAGACGGATCGAGGGCTGCAGGTAGCTGTGGCGCAACGGCTCCAGGTCGAAGATCCCGCTCACGAGCACGGCTGCGACGAGCGGATCGCGCGCCAGGCCGTAGTCCTCATCCCAGCGCGCCTCGAGGCACATCGCGCTCAGGTGGCCCCCGGCCGAGTGACCGCCGACGGCGACGCGCGCCGGATCGCCGCCGTGATCGCCGATGCGCCGCAGCGTCCAGGCGACCGCCGCCCGGCTCTGGCGCGCGATTTCGTCGATCGTCACCTTCGGGCAGAGCGAGTAGTTGACGACGACCGTCGTGATGCCGGCGGCCTGCACGCCGAGCGCGACGCAGCTGAAGTCCTTCGACGAGAAGCCGCGCCAGTAGCCGCCGTGGATGAAGACGAAGACCGGCGCCCCGGGGCGATCAGCGGGGAAGATGTCGAGAGTCTCGTCGAGGGTCGGGCCGTAGGCGATGTCGAGCTTGCAGCGCAATCGAGCGCGGGCCTCGCGACTGCGATCGGCATAGCCGCGCAGATACGTGCCGGCGTCGGCGAGGGTGGCACCGACGTTGTACTGGGCGTCGATCTCGGCACTGCTGACGAAGTCGCGATAGAGCGGGCTGGCGGTCATCTCGCGAAGTCTACGGGCGGCCTCCCGTGCGTTGGCGCCAACGCCTAGACTCATCCACGACGCCAGCGATCGCCGGCCGATCCCCATCACATCGCGAGGTTCCCCGTCATGGATGTCAACGCACTGGTCGAGCCCGACCGCGTTCACAAGACCGTCTACACCGACCCGCAGATCTTCGACCTGGAGATGGAGCGCATCTGGGAGCGCATCTGGGTCTACTGCGGCCACGAGTCGCAGGTGCCGGCGCCGGGCGACTACTACGCGGTGACGATCGGGCGCCAGCCGATGATCATGATCCGTCAGCCCGACCGGAGCGTCCAGGTGCTCTACAACCGCTGCCCGCACCGCGGCGTGCAGATCGTCGGCAACCTGAAGGGCAACACCGGGAGCGCCTTCGTCTGCTCGTATCACGCGTGGAGCTTCCATCTCGACGGCAGCGTGCGCGCGATCCCGCTCGCCAAGGGCTACGAAGGCACGCGCATGACGAAGGACAACCCCGACTGCGGCATGAAGCGCGCGGCACGTGTCGCGAGCTACCGCGGCTTCGTCTTCGCCAGCCTCGTCGATGAAGGGCCTTCGCTCGAGGACTTCCTCGGCGAGGCAAAGATCGCCTTCGACGACATGTGCGACCGCTCGCCGGTCGGCGAGGTCGAGGTCGTGCCGTTCTGCCATCGCGTGATGCAGCACTCGAACTGGAAGTTCTTCATGGAGAACCAGCTCGACGCGCTCCATCCCTCGGTGACGCACCAGTCGACCGGCATCTCCGCCGGCCGGGTCGAAAAGCGCCTAAAAGCCGAGAGCGGTACGGCGCCGCTCTACTACCACTACCTCTCGACCTTCGCCTCGAGCTTCGAGCAGTGGGACGCCGTGCAGACGATCAACTTCCCGCACGGCCACGGCATCCTCAAGGCCTACATGGGCCTGCGCCCGCAGGACCCCGACA